>QHYL01000477.1 GCA_003224105.1 Acidobacteriota bacterium
GCCGATTGACCGCTGGCAACGGCACGCTCTGCGTCTTCGAACTTCTGCTCGGCGCGGGCTGCAGCTTGCGGATTCGTCTCAACCGGAGGAGGCGGTGTCTTGTGTAGCGCCAAGATCAGCGTAACGACAACAACCGCGTACGTGCTCCAGCGCACAAGCCGGAAAATCAGCTTCCACAGGCTGGCTCGTTTTGTTCCGGTGTGAGCGAATTGCGGCTCCTCCAACGGAGGAATGTATGGCGCCATGATGCCTCCCGTAAGAATCGTCTCGGCTACGGCTTTGCAGACTATACGAGAAATTGCGCTCTACAAAGCAACGCTAGCCCTCGAAAACACTTCGAACAAGCAACCCGTGACCACGCGGGCACGAATACGGCACCTCTCCATCTTCTCGCGAATCCTCCTGCAAGTTCCATGAAACCAATTCCCGTTCTTTGCTTGCTGGAACTGGCACGCTGGGCGAAACTCGTACAGGAATCTCAACTTTGCGTCGTTTGGCTGGTACCCGAGGAGGGTTGCATGCGTCGCACTCTGCCTGTTTTCCTCTTATGTTTGTTGCCTTCCCTTCTTGACGCGAAGCAGGAGCCTGCGCCGACCACACCTCCTGCCGCAACTTCGGCGGGTCCTGCCACTTCAACGCAAACCAAGCCGCAACGCCGCCCCAAAATCGGCGTGGCGCTCGAAGGCGGCGGGGCCATGGGGCTCGCGCACATCGGGGTGCTGAAATGGTTTGAGGAGCACCACATTCCCGTGGATTACGTCGCGGGCACCAGCATGGGCGGCCTCGTGGGCGGCTTCTACGCCACGGGCATGACGCCGGAAGAAATGCAAAAGCTCATCGAGGGCCTGGACTGGCGCAAAATTCTTGACGACCGCACTCCTTACGAAGATCTCTCCTACCGCCGAAAAGAGGATCAGCGCGCGTACCCGAATTCCCTGACCTTTGGATTGCGCAACGGCCTGTCAGCTCCCGCGGGACTGATCGCCGGCCATCAAATCGGCTTGCTGATTGACCGCGTCACGCTCCCCTACTACGGGATTTCTTCGTTCGACGACCTGCCCGTGCCGTTTCGCTGCGTAGCCACCGACCTCGTCAGCGGGCAATCGCACGTCTTTCAAGGCGGGCAGCTAGCGGTTGCGCTGCGCTCCACCATGTCCATCCCCGGCGCGTTTTCGCCGGTTCGCGAAGGAAATGCCGTTTACGTGGATGGCGGGCTGCTGGACAACCTGCCCACCGACGTCGTCAAGCAAATGGGCGCGGAAATCGTGATCGCCGTGCACCTGGAATCTGCCCCCGTCGAGGCAAAAGACATTCGCTCCGTGTTCGGCGTGCTCAATCATTCGGTGAGCGCGATGATCAAGGAAAATGAGCTTCACAGCCTGGAATTGGCGGACTCCATTGTTACGGTACCGCTCGGCGAATTCACTACTGTGGATTATGCAAAAAGCGAACCGATCATGCAGCGCGGATACGAGGCCGCGCAAACAAGATCGCGGCTGCTCGAAGCATTTGCGCTTAATGACTCGGACTGGGATGCCTACCAGCAAGCTCGGAAGACGCGGAAGCGCACCGAAATTCCTGTTCCGCAGTTCGTCAAAATCGAAGGCGCCAGTGCCAGGAGTGAGGAATATGCATCCCACTATTTTCGATCTTTTCTAAATAAGCCGCTCGATACGGCAAGGCTCGACGACATGCTGACACGCATGACCGGAGTGGGCCGCTACGATTCGGCCGGTTATTGGCTCACCGAACAAGGTGGAAAACCAGGGCTGCTGATCCGCGTTGTCGAAAAAAATGACGCCCCGCCCACGTTTCAACCCGCCTTTGAAGTGGACGGCTCGCAGGCCGGAAACGTGGACTTCACCACGGGAACCCGTTTCACCTTCACTGATATCGCAGGATTCCGCTCCGAGTGGCGCACCGACCTGCTGCTGGGAAATACCTATGGCATTCAGACCGAACTCTATCGCCCGTTCACGGCGGACAGCCGCTGGTTTTTCGCGCCGCATGCCGACGCCAGCGACACGGCTTTTCAAATTTACGCGAGGAATGACCCGCTGGCGGACTATCGCATCTACCGCATCAACATCGGTGGGGACCTCGGATACGGCTTCGGGCGCTTCAGTGAATTGCGCGTCGGTTACGAAATCGGCTCGCTAAACAATAAGTTGCGGCTGGGAACGCCTCAAATTCCCGCAGTACAAGGCCGCGTGGGGCAATCCCATCTCCATTACTTGCTGGACCACACCGATGATCCCGTGATTCCTCGTCGCGGCTTCACGGCGGAGTCAAATTTCCGCTGGTTTGATCAAAGTCCCGGCGCCACCAACGGCTTCCCTTCCATGGACCTGAAGCTGGGATATTTCCAGCCGATTGCGCGGCCGGCCTCGCTTTTTGTCGAAGGGGAAGGCGGCTCGACGTTCGGCACGACGAACACCGGAATCCCGCAATTTTTCCTGGGAGGCCCTTTGCGCCTCAGCGCCTACGGCAATAACGAATTTCAGGGCAACCAATATTATTTGTTCCGCGCGGGCTTTATTCACGATTTGCTCACGCTCCCGCCGTTCGTCGGCAAAAAGGTCTACGCTGTGGGAGCCTACGAAATTGGCAAGATGTATGGTGTGACCGCAGACACGAACTTGCCCAACGATGTGGCGTTGGGTTTCCTGGCGGAAACCGCCGTGGGCCCGTTCTTTATTGGCGGCAGCGTGGGCGACTCCGGCCACCGCAAATGGTTCTTCCAGCTCGGCCGCGTGTTCTAACTGCCGAGTTACTGTTCGTTTGGCTCTTGTCCCTGCTGTATCACCGCAGGCGACAAACACAATTCCGCTAAGTTCCACCGAATTGGGAAAAAGCGTGCAAAACATCTTGACATTCGCTTTTTGTTCGCCTATAGTGCGGACGGTAGAGGAAACGGGAAACGGGTGGCGCGCCGTCTCCATTGCCGTCTAGGCTCTCACGAGCCGGCCGCCGCCCGTTAAATCTACCTCAGAACCCGCTTCCCCTTCCAGGAGCTGTCATGGACACCTGTGTCGAAAGCCAAAGCGTCGCCATTACTGACCCCGTCATCGCAATCATGCAAGGGAGTGTTGCGCCCGCGAAAGAAGCGGAAGAAAACGAGCGCGGTGCCGGAACTTCGTACGCAAACGGCAGCTCCGCTGATGCTTCTTCTCAAACGAAAACGCCGCAGTCCGAACCAGCCGCGGAGAAAAGCCCGTGGTCCGCATGGACGTGGCTGGGTCTCTGCAAGTCCCCATCCCGCAAAATTCCCAACATCGTCCACGTGGACGTGGACGCGTTTTTCGCCTCGGTCGAGCAGGTGCTCAATCCCCGTCTGCGCGGCAAGCCCGTGTTGGTGGGGCGCGGCTGTGTGGCTTCCGCAAGCTACGAAGCAAAAGCGCTCGGCGTGAAAACCGCGATGGGCTTCCGCGAAGCGCTGCGCGTTTGCCCCAAAGCCATCGTCGTCCCCGGCCAGTACGAGCACTACGCCGATTTTGCCGAGCGCGTGCGCCGCATCCTCGAAACCTATACGCCTGCGGTGGAAACCGCCGCGCTGGACGACTTTTACCTCGACTTCGCCGGCACCGAGCGCCTCTATCCCGATTATCGCGGGACGCTGGTGCGCTTGCGGATGGAAATCTTCAAGGAAACCGGACTGAGCGTTTCCGTTGGCGCCGCGAGCACCAAAGTCGTCGCTTCCATCGCTTCGCGGCTCGAGCGCCCACGCGGCTTCCGCATGGTCGCCCCGGGCGAAGAAGAAACCTTCCTGACGCCCCTGCCTGTGGAGAAGCTCCACGGCATCGGCCACGTGCACGCCGGTGCGCTGGCCGAGCGCGGCATCGCCACCATCGGGCAACTGCGCGGCGTGCCGAAAGCCGCGCTGCAAGCGGCCTTCGGTGAAGCCATCGGCCAGCAAATCTGGGAGCGCGCCCGCGGCCTCGATGGCCGCGAAGTGCTCCTCCCCTCTACGCCAAAGTCCGTATCCCGCGAAACCACCATCGAGGGCGGCACCATTGACACGGAATTTCTCGGCGGCCTGATCGAGTATCTCAGCGAGCGCATCGGCTCGACCCTGCGCGAATACGGCAAGCAGGCGCGCACCCTTGGCCTGCGCCTCCGTTACGTCGACCATTTTTCGGCGCATCAGGCGGTTCGGCTCAGCAAGCCCACCAACGACGAGCGCGAATTGCTCGCCGCCGCCAAAGAATTGTTCAGCAAACTGTTCACACGCCGCGTGGCCGTGCGGCTGGCCGGCGTCAGCGTAACGAACCTCGAAGCCGACCGCCGCCAGAACGAACTGTTCGATACCAGCGCGAACCGCCGCTGGTACCTGAACCGCGAAATGGACCGCGTGCGCGGCCGCTACGGCTGGAACGCCGTCTTCTACGGCAAAGGCCTCGAGCTGCGCGAGCATTACGCCACCAAACCGAATGGCCTGGTGCTCTCAACGCCCTGCCTGTCGCGATGAATTTCTGAGTGCCCTTCCTGTCCCCTACAACGTGACTTGTGATTCGTATTTCGTGACTCGTGGCCAAGCAACCGTTGCGACACAGGTTTCACGAGTCACAAGTCACGAATTACGAGTCACATGTTCGTCCATTTACATTGTCACAGCCACTATTCGTTCCTGCGGGGCATCGCGTCGCCCGACGAGATCATCGCCGCAACGGTCGAGCAGAACATGCCCGCTGTAGCGCTGACAGACACGAATGGCATGTATGCGGCCGTGCCGTTTTACAAAAAAGCGCTGGACGCGGGCGTCAAGCCGATTGTCGGCGTAGCGCTGGATATTCAGTGGCGAGTTGCGAGTGACGAGTGGCGAGAGGGAGCCGGAGAGATTCCTCGCTGCGCCCAGGATGACAAACAAAAACAATGGGACATTACGATGGTGCTGCTGGCGGCGGACATGGAGGGCTACAGCAATCTCTGCCAGCTCGTCACGCTGCGGCATTTGGGCACAACGAAGCTGGCTTGCCCTGACAAACTGGCACATTGCACTGCTGCCGAAATCGGTGGCCGCCCCGTAACCTTGCAGGAGTTGGCCGAGCACAGCCGCGGCGTCATCGCGCTGTGTCCGTTGCCTTCACGAATGCAGGAAACGAATACCCGTAGGGGCACGATACATCGTGCCCCTCCTCAGTCACGAGTCACGAATCATGAATCACTAGCCACAAGTCACTTCTCACACCTCAAAGACATTTTCGGTGATCGCCTCTACGTCGAAGTCCAGCATCTCTCGCCCGGCGATGGCCGTACGCTGCGCGAAGCCGAGCGCATCGGCCGCGAACTCGGCATCCCGCTCGTGGCCACCAACAACGCGCACTTCCTCAAGCCCGAGGAGCATCTCCATCATCGCGTGGTGAACGCCATTCGCACTGGCGGATTGCTGACCACCGTCGCGCCGCCCGAAATCACTACCGGCGAAGCCTGGTTCAAACCCGGCGCGGAAATGCAAAAATGTTTTCTCGATCATCCGGAATGGCTCGAAGCAACGCAGGAAATCGCCGATCGCTGCAACCTGAGCCTCGAACTAAAAAAATTGATCCTTCCGGAGTGTTCCGTTCCCGATGGCGAATCCGCCTTTTCTCATTTGTGGAAACTCAGCTTTGACGGCGCGCGCAAACGCTACAAGCCGCTCCGCCCGAAAGTGCTCTCGCGCCTCACGCACGAACTCGAAGTCATCGAGCACTGGCAGCTCGCCCCGTATTTTTTGCTGGTTCACGACATCGTCGAGGAAGCCCGCCGCCGCGGCATTCCCGCAGTCGCGCGTGGATCCGCCGCCAGTTCCATGGTCACCTATTGCCTCGGGATTTCGCGCGTGTGCCCGCTGCGCTGGGGACTCTACTTCGAGCGTTTCCTGAACGAGCAGCGCGGCGATTGCCCGGACATTGACATTGACATTTGCGGCGCGCGCCGCGATGAACTCCTCGACTACGTCTACGAGCACTGGGGCGCGGAACATGTGGCTCCCGGGGGGCGGCAAGCCCCCCGCGTAGCAATGATTGGCAGCTTCATCACCATGCACGCCCGGCTCGCCGTGCGCGAAGTGGCAAAAGTTTTTGGCGTGCCCCCGGGCGAAGTGGACCGCTTCACGAAGCGGCTGCCGCATCGCCCCGTCCGCGAAATTTTACAAGCCATTCGCAACCTGCCGGAGTGCCGCGACCTCCCTACTGACGACGAGCCCTGGAAAACCATCCTCCAAGTGGCGCTGCGACTCGACGACGCCCCTCGCCACATGGGCATTCACCCCTGCGGTACGGTGATTTCCGCGCGTCCATTGACGCGCCTGACGCCGCTCGAACGCGCCACAAAAGGGATTGTCGTCACGCAATACGACATGAACGCCATCGAAGATCTCGGGCTCATCAAAATGGATCTGCTCGGCCAGCGCGGCTTCACTACCATGTCCCTCGCGCTCGACAACATCGAGCGCAGCCTTCGATTTGTAGGGGCACAGCATGCTGCGCCCGTTTTTGAAACGTCAAGTGTCGCCCCCGACGGCGTGACTCCCTGCCCCAAGCCACGCGAGATCGATTTCGACGCCATCCCCGAAAACGATCCCGCAACCTGCGGCGTCATCGCCGCCGGCCGCACCATGGGCGTCTTTCAAATCGAATCCCCCGCCATGCGCGGCATGCTCCGCATGATGAACGCGCGCACGCTCGAGGAAATGGCCATCGCATTGGCGATCATCCGGCCAGGCGCCGCCGAATACGGCTCGAAGGAATTGTTCGTCAAGCGCCTTCGTGGAAAAGAACCCCTGGCTTACCCGCATGACTCGCTCAAGCCCATCCTGGAAGACACGCGGGGCGTCTGCATTTATCAGGAGCAAGTCATGCAGATTGCGCAAACGGTAGGCAGACTGTCGCTGGCCGAAGCCGATCTGGTGCGCCGGACTTCCGTCAAGTATTCAGGCCAGGCTGATTACGACCGCCTGCGTGGAAAATTTGACCAAGCTGCCGGAATGATGGGACTGACAAAGCACCAGCGCGAAGAATCCTGGCAGATGGTCGAGAAATTCGCCGGCTTCGGCTTCTGCAAAGCGCACGCCGCCACGTATGCCGACGTCGCGTACCGCATGGCCTATCTGAAAACGCATCATCCGGCGGAATTTCTTGCCGCCATGTGCAGCGCGGGCGCGGGGTTCTACCACGTTTCTGCATATGTCGAAGAAGCCAAACGCTGGGGCATCGCGGTGCGGCTGCCGTCGGTGAATCATTCGCGGATGGAATACACCGCCGAAACCGGCCAGGATGGCCAGCGCGCGCTTCGCGTCGGCCTGATGCAAATTAAAGGCCTGCGCATCGAAACCATCACCGCGATTCTGCGCACACGAGAAGAACGGGGACCGTTTCTCTCTCTTGAAGATTTCCTGCTCCGCGTTCCCGTCGAACGCGATGAAATCGAATCACTCATCAAATGCGGCGCCTTCGATGACCTGGGCAATTCGGCGGATCATGCCTCACATAAAATGACGCGTCCCGAAATGCTCTGGCAGTGGAATCTCCTCCAAGCATCCGGCAAAGGCGCGCATTCAGGCGCCGCCCGCTCTTTCGGGATGACGCCGCCGGAAAAAACAGAAACTTTGTTTTCCGAATCCAACGCGCCGGATCCTGTTACCTCGACTCTGGCCGAAATGCAAATGCCAGAATACACGCTCGAACAAAAGCTCCGCTACGAACGCGAAATCCTGGAAGTCTGCGTCAGCGGCCATCCGCTCGATTTTCTCCCACGCAACGGCGAAGTCTGGAGCGACGAACTGCCCGGCTTGCTCGGCAAGCGCGTCACGCTCTGCGGCTGGGTGATCACCCATCGTCACGTGGGCACGAAAAACTACCGCAACATGATGTTTGTCACGCTCGAAGACCAGCGCAGCGTCTATGAAGTCGTGCTTTTCCCCGACGTTTACGACCGCTACGGCAGCCTGGTCTACGAGACACGCACCATGCGCGTCACGGGCCGCGTCGAGCCGGATGGGCAGATCAAAGGCGAAAAGCTGGAAGCGTTGCGCAAATAGCGCAAATAACGGAAACCACGGTGTACTTCATGATTCGCACAAAGCCAAAAACCACGCCGGTTGCAGAACCGGACGCTGACCGCCCCGCCGGAAGCGGCGAAGAATGGCTCGGGCGAAACCGCAGTTCCAAGCGCCGGCTCTGGGAACGCCTCAATCCGCTCAGCCGCAAGCAAATTCGCATTGTTGCCGAGGCGCTAGCGCTCCAGCAAACTCACGCGCAACTCCCGGAACCTCTGCGCGCCCGCCTGAGCGCCACGCTCCAGGAACTCGACCGCCTGGTCACCCGCATCCGCGCGCTGCTGGTGGAGGTAGCACGTCGGGCACCACCCGGCCCGTAATCGTTGCGGGGCCCATTTTGCGGCGGGATACTTTCTATATGCGTGTCCCCGTGAAGCGCGGCCCCCCTATCCTTGCAGCGGCGTTTCTGGCGCTGTCAGCGCTGGCCTGCTCTGCGCGCGCCGATGAAATCCGCCTGAAGGATGGCAGAAAACTTAACGGCGTCATCGTCGCCTACGAAGACGGCATGTTCAAAGTCAAGACGGACTATGGCTATGAACTCGTCGAGAAAGACAAAATTACCGCGATTATCCCGACGACGCCCGCCGCAAAATCAGCGCCGGACTCCGCAGCAAAAAAGGATGCCCCTCAGCACCCGTCAAAACCAACGGCCGAAGCGCAACCTCAAGCGGAGCCCGCCGTCGCGACAGCTTCAAACACTGGCGCCAATGCATCTCCCGCCAATGGCAGCGCAAAGGCGGTCACGCCATCGCCGAACGGAAAATCCGAAAAAGCATCACCGAATACCGCGAGCACGGCCACCAAGAGCGCCGCTCCTGCCAACGCGTCTGCGGCAAACGCCCCTGTCTCCGCGAACAACAGTTCCGCATCGGCAACAACGGCGCCTGCGCCAGCCGCGGCGCCTGCCCCGCCGAAAGAGCCTGAAGTTCCTGCCAATCGCGAAGAGATCACCGGCAATCTCTACACGAATTACACCCACGGCTTCCGTATGTACAAGGCGCCCAGCTGGAATCTCATCGAAGAAGCGCGCAACGCCTTGCCCAACGCCATCGTGGCTATGGGCACAAGCAACGAGTCCACGCTAATGGTAGTCGGCGAAGAAAAAACCAAAGAATCTTTGGAGGCTGCCGCTTCAGCCGTAGAAAAACGCCTGCACGACGTCTACGCCAACTATCAGCGGGTTTCGCAGAAGAAAACCGTCGTGGGTGGAATGCCGTCCATTGATTTCCAATACCGCGGAAAAGCGGACGAGCATGACTGGTCAGGAAGGCTCGTCGTAATTTCTCGGGGCAAAGACATTCTTACCGTGCTGGCCATGACCTACGCCGACAGCGACCTGATCCAAATCCAGGAAAACGTCATCGCCCGCTCGATTGCCAGCTTCGACTTCAACGTGCACTGAGGCGCATCCCAATAAATAGTCAGCCCTGACTAATCCAATTCAGAATAGTCAGGACTGACTATTCCGAAAAGACCACCTTCTCAACTCCTCCGGTCGGGGAATTTCCATGGTCCTGCCCGGATGCAGGGGCGTTTCGGGGAATCTAACTGGCCGCCGCCATGCTCGACTCGGAAGGTTTCCGTTCGCGAATCAATCCGATCAACGCCTGTGCCGCGCGCGGCAGGCTGCGATCGCGCCGGTAAATGAGACCGAGTTCGCGCCAAAGGTCCACGCCTTCGACGTTCAGCAGCTTCACTTCGCCGGCCTTCACGTAATCCTTCGCAAAGCTCTCGCTGATGAACGACACTCCAGCATCGGCCTGCACGAATCGTTTGATCATGCCCACGCTCGGCAGCTCCATCGCCACGTGAATCCGCGAGCGGAACGGCCGGAAAAGTTTGTCGAGCACCTGCCGGGTGTAACCGGTGCGCGGAAAAATCAAAGGCTGGCTCGCCACTTCTTCCAGAGTAATCTTCGAGCGATGCGCCAGTGGATTTCGAGTGCTCACCATAAACCGCAGGCGGTCCTTGTAAATGCTGTGCACTCTTAAGTTGGGGGATCTCACCGGCATCGTGACGATGCCCACATCCACAGACCCGTCTTCCACTCGCTGCAGAATTTTATGACTGAAATTCCGGTAGATGCTGATATGCACCAGCGGA
>QHYL01000478.1 GCA_003224105.1 Acidobacteriota bacterium
AAGCAGATTCGTCAGCCGCAAGAGGCGCGGCTTCGGAATGACAGCCTTAAGAGTTATAGCCACCATGTTGGCGGGCGCGTTCTCCATGGGCTTGGAGCTGCCGGCTTCGGCGCAGGTTACTTCGCAGCGGCTGCTGGATTCGGCCAAGGAGCCGCAAAACTGGCTGATGTATTCGGGCGATTATGCGGGCCACCGCTACAGCACGCTGGATCAAATCAGCAAGTCAAACGCTGCTTCCATTGTGCCGAAGTGGGCCTACCAAACCATGGCGGGAGGAAAATTTGAGACCACGCCGCTGGTCGTTGATGGAGTGCTCTACGCCACCGGCGCGGATGATCGAGCGTTTGCGCTCGACGCGCGCTCGGGCCGGCCGATCTGGCAATATCAGCGTGCGTTGCCGCCGGACATTCGTCCGTGCTGCGGGCGGGTCAACCGCGGGTTCGCGATTCTTGGCGACAGAGTTTTTCTTGGCACGCTCGACGCGCACGTCATCGCGCTCGACGCAAAAACAGGAAGCGTCGTCTGGGACGTCGCCGCTGCTGACCATAGCACCGGTTATAGCATCACGCTTGCGCCGCTGGTGATCAAAAACCTCGTGTTGATCGGTGTTTCCGGCGGCGAATATGGCATTCGCGGCTTCATTGATGCTTATGACGCTGCGACCGGCACGCGCAAGTGGCGCTTCTACACGATTCCCGCTCCCGGCGAGCCCGGCCATGAAACCTGGGAAGGGGAATCGTGGAAAATCGGCGGCGCGCCCGCGTGGATCACCGGCACGTACGATCACCCAACGAACACGACGTTTTGGACCACGGGGAATCCCGCGCCTTCGAATCGCGGTGAAGGCCGCGCGGGTGACAATCTCTATAGCAATTCGTTGCTTGCGCTGGATCCGGACACCGGCAAGCTGAAATGGCATTTTCAATTCACGAAGCACGACGAGCACGACTACGATGCGACACAAGTTCCCGTGCTGGTAGACGAAGGCGATCGCCACCTCATCATGCAGGCGAACCGAAACGGTTTTTTCTATGTGATTGACCGCGCGTCGGGAAAACTTCTCTCCGCCACCCCCTACGGGCGCGTGACCTGGAGTAACTCGAAGGATGCGAGCGGCGTGCCCATGGAGCGAAAAGAAGCCTCGCCTACTCTGACGGGCGTACCGGTATGCCCGGGCGCGCTTGGGGCCACAAACTGGTTCTCACCGACGTACGATCCGCAAACGAAACTCTTCTACGTCTCCGCGCGCGAGCAATGCGATATTTTCAGCACGGCACCGCAGCCTTACGAAGCGGGTCACGCGTTTTATGGAAGCGCATATTTCCCCAACGATGATGCACAGCCGTTTTGGGGAGCGGTTCGAGCCATCGATCCTGCGACTAGCCAAATCAAGTGGGAGCTAAGACACCTTTCCCCGTCGTGGTCCGGAGTGCTCTCAACGGCGGGCGGACTCGTTTTCACCGGCGACGCGGAAGGGAATTTCATGGCGCTGGATGCCGCCACGGGCAAAATTCTGTGGCACTTTCAGTGTGGCGCTTCGGTTTACGCTTCGCCAATGACTTATGCAATTGATGGCAAGCAGTATGTGGCCATCGCCGCGGGCTCTACCCTATTTACCTTCGGCCTACCCTGAGGCCGGCGAATGGTGTGCCCTAATTGCTGGCCGAGCGAGCGTCGGCGAGGGGCCGCAACCTGCGCTTCTTCTCCGAACCTCTGTCCCGCTCCGTCTTTAGCGGTCGAACAAGGTGCCGGCGGCAGCTGCCGACAGGAAAAACAAATCCACGCTATACTTGGAAGGTTATGCTCACAGTCAACAACGTAACTATGCGCTTTGGCCCGCGCGTTTTGTTCGAGAACGTCACCTGCACGTTCATGGCGGGACGCCGCTACGCCGTCACCGGCCCCAACGGCGCCGGTAAGTCCACGTTTATGAAGATCCTGACGGGGGAGCTCGACTCGACGCATGGCTCGGTCACGCGCCCAAAAAGAATGGGTGTTCTGCGCCAGGACCAGTTTGCCTTCGACGAGTATCGCGTCATCGACACGGTGATCATGGGCAATGCCACGCTCTGGAAAGCGCTGGTCGAACGTGACGCGCTCTACGCCAAGCCGCACGACGAACTCACGGACGCAGACGGAATGCGTCTTGGCGAACTCGAAGGCATTGTTGGCGAAGAAGGCGGTTACACCGCGGAATCCGATGTCGGCATGCTCCTCGATGGGCTAGGCATCGAATCCACGCTGCACGTGCGCAAGATGGGCGAATTGCAGGGCGGGCAAAAAGTTCGCGTGCTGCTGGCCCAGGCGCTTTTCGGCAATCCCAGCGCGCTGCTCCTCGACGAGCCCACCAACAACCTCGACCTTGATTCCGTCCACTGGCTGCAGCGCTATCTTTGCGAATACGAAGGCGTGCTCATTGTCATCTCGCACGACCGCCATTTTCTCAATAGCGTGTGCACGCACACGGCGGACATCGACTACGAAACCATCATCATGTACAACGGTGGCTACGACGACATGGTCATGGCCAAAACGCAGGTTCGCGCGCGCATTGAAGCCGAGAACGCCAATCGCGAAAAGAAAATCGCTCAATTGCAGGAATTCATCGCGCGATTTTCAGCCGGCACGCGCTCCGCACAGGCCACTTCGCGCAAGAAAGAAGTCGAGCGCCTGCAAACGTCCGAGCTTGCGAAGAGCAACATCCAGCGTCCGTACATCAAGTTCGACATGAAGCGCAATTCCGGGCGCCATCCGCTGGAGCTTCGCAGTATCGAAAAATCGTACGGAGAGTTGAAAGTGATTCCCCGGTTCTCAGCCAACGTCGTGCGGGGCGAAAAAATCGCGCTGATGGGCCGCAACGGCGCAGGCAAGACCACTTTGCTCAAATCGCTAGTGCGCAACGCGCCGGGGTTCATCGAAGACGCCGAGAAAGAGTTCCCGGTTAATGGCGGGGAAGTCCGCTGGGGGCACGAAGTCGCCGTCGGCTATTTCGCGCAGGACCACGGCGAGTCCATCACGAAGGGCATGACCGCTCTTGAATGGCTCTGGCAATTTGATCCCGGGGCTTCGCAGCAGGAACTTCGCGGTCTGATGGGACAGATGCTTTTCAGCGGCGAAGATGCCATGAAACCCACTGCGGCCCTCTCCGGGGGCGAATCCGCCCGCCTGATTTTCTGCCGCCTGATGTTGCAGAAACCGAATTTCCTCGTACTCGACGAGCCCACGAACCATCTCGATCTCGAATCCATCAACGCGCTCAACATTGCGCTGCAACGCTACGACGGCACGGTGTTGCTCGTCACGCACGACCACGACGTCATCGACGAGGTCGCTACGCGCATCTGGCATTTCCAAAACGGGAAAATCGAGGACTTCAAGGGTACCTACGAGGAATTCTCCGCCTACGCCGAAGCCAAAGCCTCTTAGGAATGTTGCCAGGAGGAAGCTCTCCAAATCCGTGGGCTACCCCCTCCCTTGATTTCGTTCCGGAGCGAACCGTTTGTCCCACATGGTTGGCTCGCGGGTGCCCGTCGGCACGTCAAGTCGGCACTCCAAGGATGTCCGCGATCCACTACTTGGCGAGTAGGGATTTCCATCGCGCCCAGGCGTCGGTGCGGGCTTTCTTGTTGGCGTCGTTGGCGTCGGGAGCTTCGCCGGCCCGCATAAAGCCGTGGCCCGCGCCATCGTAGGTCACCGGATCATAGCTTTTGCCGGCGGTTTTCATCGCGGCAAGCGTGTCGGGAATCGTGGCGTCAATGCGGGCGTCGTTGCCGGCATAAAAGCCGTACACCGGAGCTTTAATGCGCGCCATGGCATCTTTCTCCGGCGGGCCGCCGTAAAACACGAAAGCCGCCGCCAGATCCGCGCGGTTGGTGGCAAAGCGGAAGCTCTGGCTGCCGCCCCAGCAGAAGCCCGCGACAAACAGCTTGCCGCTTGACGCGGGCAGTTTGAGCGCATAGTCCGCCACAGCGTTCAAGTCTGCGGTGATTTGGTCGGCGTTGAGTTTGCCCACGGCTTCCCGCACTGTGGATTCCTCGAAGGAATTGCTGCGGCCGCCGTTCGGCCCCATGCCGGAAAGCAAGTCGGGAGCCACCGCGATGTAACCTGCGGCGGCGACTTGGTCGGCCAGATCCTGCACCCAATCGGTCATGCCGAAGATTTCGTGAATGACGAGGACGACTGGCGTTTTGCTTTTGGACTCCGGGTAGGCGATGAAGGTTTCGACGGCGCGATCACCGTGTTTTACGGTCACCCATTCGCCGTGGCGAGGCGACTTTGCCAGGGCGGCTTTGGCCCAGTCTTGTCCATGCGCAAAAGGTGCGGCTATAAAAGCCGCGGCCAACAAGCCAATTAAAACGAGTGTGGAAAGCAGAGTGGGGCGTTTCATGGCGTGATTTCTCCCTCACAGAAGGTCGCCGGCTGGAACGATGCTCCGAGTGCGTCTTGGAGCGAATGGGATAGTAAATGCCTGTGCCACAGGGCTGCAAGTGGGGTTACCTCCGGGCGCATTTCGTTGATGAAAAGAGGCTGGCCAGTGGGTCAGAGCAGCCCGGTCAAAGGGACAATTTCCGCATAGGAAACTGCGTCGGCAGGCAGGCTTGCGGGAAGTGACTTATGACCTCACTATAGTAATAGTACCACTCTGATCCCAGCTTGGAACTTTACGGAGGGAATAAATGCGTAAGCTCATGATTGCGTGTGGGTTAATTCTCTTAGGGGCGGTTTCCGCGAACGCCCAGGAAAACCGGGGAGTAGAGGTTTCCGGTAACTATCAGTATGTTCGTTTCAATCCAGGAAGCGGGGCGTCTGGCCTCAACTGCCAAGGTGGTTCGGGCTCGTTTGGTGCGTATTTGACGGCGCGCGCCGGCGTCATCGGCGAGTTCGGGGCATGCAAAGTTACGGGCCTGCCCTCGGGCGCGACCGCGCATCAGATGAACTACTTGTTCGGGCCGAGGATGTATTTCCACTCGCACGGACGGCTCTTCCCGTATGTCCAGGCGCTCGTCGGCGCGGAACGATTCTCCGCCGGCGTGTCAGGTGTGGGCTCCGGGTCAACCAACGCCTTTGCCATGACGGTGGGCGGCGGCGTGGACGTCACTTTAACCCGGCACGTCTCGTTTAGGGCAATTCAAGTCGAGTATCTGTACACGCATTTCAGCAGCGCTAACCAGAACAGCTTGAGGCTGCAGAGCGGCATCGTGTGGCGCTTCGGCCGATAGAGCAAAAGCTGAAGGAGTCGCAGAAGTCTTTCTGTTTGCTGTTTTCGGGCGTACTGCCATTTCACATCGGCAGTACGCCTTTTGTTGTGTGCCGAGCATGATCGACAGCTGGGAGGTGCAAGTCCTCTTCACAACCAGATGGAGGTGAAGTGATAGCGAAGCGCAAGGGCCGAACCGTGAGGTGAGGTCTGAAAGAAGCGTGGAGCAAAGACGCGAGCCGATGAACAAGAACTGGATATGAGGCAGGCAGTGTTCGGGCGAGCTGGCAATTG
>QHYL01000479.1 GCA_003224105.1 Acidobacteriota bacterium
CGGCACTGGCTTCGGTAGCCGCGTGTGTTCATCGATGGCGACAAACGTAACGAACGCCGACGTCGTGTGTTTCTTCTCACCGGTCAGAACATTTTCGGAATAGACTTCGACGCCGACTTCCAACGAAGTATGGAAAACGCGATTCACCTGAGATTTCAAGATGACGATTTCTCCCAAATTCACGGGGTTGCGAAAATCAATGTAATCCACGGAAGCCGTGACCACGTAACTGCCCGAATGGCGGTGCGCCGCCATTGCTGCCGCCATATCCACCAAGTGCATCACCTGCCCACCCAGCAACTTTCCCAGCGGATTCGTCTGCGCAGGCAAAACGATTTCCGTCATTTCCGATTGCGATGCGCTCACTGGCTTTCCCTCGACGCCCGCCTCCTCACCCTCTTTCTTCTTCGCCTTCATGCAACTCCTCTTTTTGTTACGTTTGGCTGCTTTTCCGCGCCCCCGTATAATACGGGACGTTCCTACAAACGAACAATGAAGGAGCACATGACCGAGCAGACGCCCGCACAAAAGAAATCCCGACGCCAAATGCTCGAAGATTTCGTCGCCCAAAAACCCGACGATGCCTTCTCCCGCTATGGCTTGGCGCTGGAATGCATGAACAGCGGTGACACGGCCGCCGCAGGCCAGCACTTTAGCGCGCTCCTCGAGCGCAACCCCGGCTATGTCCCTGCTTATCTCATGTATGGCCAGCTCTTGGCTCGCGAATCACGTAAGGATGAAGCGCGCCGCGTTATCTCGAGCGGCATCGACGCGGCAACCAAAGCCGGCAATCAACATGCGCGCTCCGAAATGGAAGCCTTGTTGAACGACCTAAGTTAAACACAAGCCTTGGTGAGTGCATAGCAGGCGGATTCTCCCGCTATTCCGAGATTCGTCCAACAGAAGATTCCCGTAAGGAGAGCTTTGTTCGTCAGTCTTCCAGGGTCGGCAGGGTCTTCAGCACTTCAGAAGCGCGCGGGCGATTGCGCACGGGTTCGTCTTTGCGGATCTTGCCGTCGCGGAACACGAGCACGCGCTTGGCGAACTCCGCGATGTCGTGTTCATGAGTCACCATAACCACGGTCAAGCCCTTATCATTCAGGTCTTGAAAGACTTCCATAATCTCGACCGAAGTGCGGCTGTCCAGGTTACCCGTAGGCTCATCCGCGAGCAAAATCGAGGGACGGTTCACCAGGGCACGTGCTACCGCCACGCGCTGCTGTTGACCTCCTGACATTTGCGAGGGAAAATGTTCCGCACGGTCGGCCAGCCCCACCATTGCTAGCGCCTCCGAGGCCCTGGTATGACGCTCCTCATTGCTGACTTTGGAATACAGCGTTGGCAGTTCGACATTTTCCAGAGCGGTGGTGCGTGCCAGCAGGTTGAATCCCTGGAAAACGAATCCGATTTTTTGATTGCGGATGAGCGCCAGCGCCCTTTTGTCGTGCTGGGAAACGTCGACGCCTTCCAACAAATACCTCCCGGAACCAGGCCGATCCAGGCAGCCAAGAATATTCATAAACGTGGACTTCCCGCTGCCGCTCGCGCCCATCAGGGCCACAAATTCGCCGCCGTGCACGGCTACACTTACGCCACGAAGCGCATGCACGCGCGTCTCGCCGAGTTCGTAATACTTGTGAATATCCTCCACGCAAATCACCGCGGCGTCCACCGCAGTTATCGGTGCTATCGTGGATTGGTTCGTGGCCAGCATGGATTCTAGTGCGGTCATAGTGCAAACTTACCGCGAAACGAAAACCTAGCGCGGCCCTCCGGGTCCTCCAGGCGCGCCGGACTTCGGCATCACCGTCCGAACCACCAGTTCATCTCCTTCCTTCAGGTCACCGTGAAGTACCGAAGTTACCTCCGTGTAGGCATGGTCGGTAATACCCAGCGCCACTTTCACCGGCTCCATGGAGTTGTCGCGATGGAGCTTCCAGACCACGGCGTTGTCAGCGCGGGGCGTACGCGGCTGAATTGCGTTTGGTCCAGTGGGCGTGATCTTTTCCGCGGCGGCGACTTCATTGCTTGCCAATCTCCGCTCGCCGCCTTCGATGCCATATTGCTTGTAAAGCGCGAGAATCTCCTCTTGGGGCAGGGGCGGCTTGTAGCGCAATGCGGTATTGGGCAGCTTGATCACGTTTTGCACTGTGGCCACAGGAATGGTCACGTAGGCGGTCATTCCTGGGAACAATTTCAAATCTGGATTAGCAAAATCGATGATGGTGTCATACGTAACCACATTCTGCACCGTGGTCGCGTTCATACGCACCTGGCTGACTACGCCGTGAAACGTTTCCTTCGGAAAGGCATCCACTTTGAACGTCACCTCTTTTCCTACTTTGATGTTACCGACGTCCGATTCGTCGGTCTTCGCATAAACCTGCATCTTCTTCAGGTCCTGCGCGATGGTAAAAATCGTTGGCGCTTGCAGTGATGCGGCCACCGTCTGTCCCACGTCCACGTTGCG
Source organism: Acidobacteriota bacterium (assembly GCA_003224105.1). Taxonomy (GTDB): domain Bacteria; phylum Acidobacteriota; class Terriglobia; order Acidiferrales; family UBA7541; genus Acidiferrum. The sequence goes on from QHYL01000479.1 coordinate 2,471, forward strand.
CGCAACCACGGTGCCGTCAATCGGCGACTTGATTACGGTATAGTTCAAATTCGTTTGCGCTATTTCGACGGCTGCCTTCTTCTGGCTCGCTTGCGCTTCCGCCTGCGACACGGTGGCATCCGCGCCACCCACGCCTGCCTTCGCTGAATCATAGTTGGCTTTGGCAACGTCGAGCTGCTGCTGGCTCATGATTCCATCTTTTGTCAGGCCAACAGTCCGGTCGTAATCGGCTTTGGTTTGCACCATAGCTGCTCTGGCTTTATCCAGATTGGCTCTTGCCGCCAGAAGATTTGCCTGGGCGTTTTCGTAGTCAGCAGTGGCCTGAAGCAGCGCGCCTTGCAACAGCGCGGGATCAATCAAGGCAACCACCTGGCCCTTGTGGACCCGCGAATTGAAGTCAACGTAGAGCTTCGCGATGACTCCGGATACCTGGGAACCGACTTGCACGGTAATGACCGCGTTGATCATTCCCGTGGCTTCCACCACGTCGCGGATTTCACCGCGCTCTACTTTGGCCGTAAAGTGCTGCGGCTGGCCGTTGCGGCTCAGGCCAATAATGGTAATCGCCGCTGTCGCAACTGCAATCCCGGCAAGAACCAGCCATTTGGTTTTTGTTTTCATCACAAGTCCTGAGATTTGGCGCCCGGACGCCTCATTCGTATCGCAGCGCCTCGATGGGATCCAGGTGCGAGGCCTTTTGCGCCGGGTAATATCCAAAAAACACACCGACGGCGACGGAGAACAATGCCGCAACCACCACTGCTTCAACGGACATCTGCATCTCCCATTTCAACGTCTGGCCGACCAGGTAGGAACCGACAATTCCGCCGAGAACGCCAGCGGCGCCTCCCACCAAACTCAACATCACCGACTCGCCGAGGAATTGCAGTTGAATCGCCTCTTCCGTGGCGCCCACCGCCACGCGTACTCCGATTTCGCGCGTGCGCTCCGTCACGGAAACGAGCATCACGTTCATGATGCCGATACCGCCTACGATCAGCGAAATCGAGGCGATAGCAATCAGCAGCACGGTCAGCGTTTTGCTGGCCTCCAGTTGCGCCTGGATGATGTCTTCGGGATTGCGAATGTTGAAATCGTCCTCTTCCTCTGGCCGAAGATGGTGAAGGAATTGCCGCTAATTTTCTTCATTGCCGTCGTGTACGGCATGAGAACCGTGTCATCCTGGTCTTGGCCGGAAACCGACAGCCCTTTGGGCAGGAGCGTGCCAACGATCTTGCAGGGCATGTCCTTAACGCGCATGACTTTCCCGATCGGGTCCTCTACCCCGAAAAGTTGATCCCGCACGGTCCGCCCGATCACACATACGTCCGCGGATCGCTCGACGTCGTCCTGCGTAAATGCCGCGCCTTGGTCAAGGTACCAGCGCTTAATGTCGAGGTATTCTGGTGACACCCCCCGGTATCCGGTATACCAGTTCTGGTTTCCATAGATGATCTGGACCGTGCCGTCGACGTTCGGAGAGACGCTCTTAATCAAAGACACTTGATTCTTAATAGCCACGGCATCGCTCATCACCAGCGTTTTCGTACCGTGTGTACCAGTGCGTCTGCCATTGACGGCGCGCCCGCCCGCCTCGATCCACACGAAATTCTCGCCGAGGCTGTTGAGCTGCTGCTCGACGCGCGCCTGGCCGGCTTTTCCAATCGCAACGACGCAAATCACGGCGGCGATCCCGATCGTGATACCCAGGACCGTGAGCACACTTCGCAGTTTGTTTCGCAACAGCGCAACGAGCGCCGACCGCAGCAGACCTGCGTAATTCACTTCTCCTCCCGACCGTTACACGCCATTTTCAGCCTCCCTAGATAAATGGGAGATAAATCAAAGACTCGCGAAAATACAGCTCCAGCAGCCATTTTTCCACCATTGATGACACATTACTAGCAGTCGAACACCTCAATCCTGGTGCATTGATAATCCGCTCACCAAGCCCCCATCCGGATTCGCTGGCAACTGCCCAGAGATGCCAGATGGCCAGGAAAACTGACCAGCTTGCATTGGTTTGGTATCATTTGGTATGGGAATTATGCGGCCAGAGCGCATTCCGCTTTTTCCGTTGAACGTCGTCCTCCTACCCGGGGCTTCCCTGCCCCTGCACATTTTCGAGCCGCGCTACAAAGAAATGGTGAAGGATTGCCTGGAGGAAAAATCGGAATTCGGCATGCTCCTGGCGCTGCCAAAAGGCGTGGCGAAAGTCGGCTGCACCGCAGAGATCCTGGAAGTCGTGAAGAGCTATAACGACGGACGCATGGACATTGTGACGGTGGGCCGCATTCCGTTTCGCGTAGTAGAACTGTTCTCTGAAAATCCTCTGTGGGAAGGGCAAGTGGATTACCTGGAGGACCGTGGAGCTTCCGGGAATCCCGTGCTGCAACGCCAACTCGTCGAACTCTACGAAGCCTGCCATACGCTGCTTTTCGAGGATTACCCGAAAAATCTCGAAGGCGCGCCCATAGAAGAGCTTTCCTATCGCATAACGAGCACTCTCCCAATGGACCTCTTATGGAAACAGCAAATCCTCGAATTGCGTTCGGAAGAAGACCGGCAGGAGCGCCTGGTGGGATATCTCCGAGAGTGGGCGCCGCATCTACAGAATAGTAAGGTCATGAAGCAACGCGCTGGAGGCAATGGACACGGATTGAATTAACTTTTGCGTGGTCCGCCCTGCCCGGACCCGGAATGGACCCCAATGATGGCCAACACATCGCAATCCTCAGGACAGCCCCGGCCCCCCACCCTGGGTGAACTCAAGCGCATACCTGATTTCGATCCGCGCGGCGCTTCCCGCTCCGTGAAAGGCGAAATCCGCCGGAACCTGCTGCGCGCCTTGGAGAAAGGGGAAACCCTTTTCCCTGGCGTGCACGGCTACGAAGACACCGTGGTTCCGCAGATTGTGAACGCCCTGCTCTCCCGGCACAATTTTATTCTTCTCGGATTGCGCGGTCAGGCCAAGAGCCGCATTCTGCGCGGCCTCATTAATTTGCTCGATCCGGAAATGCCCGTGGTGGCGGGTTGTGAAATTAACGACGATCCTTTCAATCCAATCTGCCGCGCGTGCCGCGAAAAGATTGCCGCGGAAGGTGACAACACGCCTCTCGCCTGGATGCCGCGCGAGCATCGCTACGTGGAAAAACTCGCCACGCCCGACGTTACCATGGCGGACATCCTCGGCGACGTCGATCCCATCCGCGCTGCGAGAGGCGGCCGCGACCTCTCTGACGAACTTACGATTCACTACGGCCTCCTGCCGCGCGCCAATCGCGGTATTTTTGCCATCAACGAATTGCCGGACCTGGCGGGAAAAATTCAGGTCGGCCTCTTCAACATCATGCAAGAGGGCGATATCCAGATTAAAGGTTATCCGCTGCGGCTACCTCTAGATGTGCTTCTGGTCTTCACGGCAAACCCCGAAGATTACACGGCGCGCGGAAAAATCATCACGCCGCTAAAAGACCGCATCGGCGCGGAAATTCGCACGCACTACCCGTCAACGCTGGAAGAAGGCATGCGCATCACCGCGCAGGAAGCCTGGGTGGGCCGTGATTCGAATCGCAAGTTGGAAGTTCCTGCCTATTTGCGTGAAGTTGTGGAGGAAATTGCGTTCCAAGCCCGCGAAGACAAGCGCGTAGACCGCCGCTCCGGCGTGAGCCAGCGGCTTCCCATCACCACATTAGAAAGCGTAGTGAGCAGCGCCGAGCAACGCGCCGCACGCATCAGCGAAAAATCCACTGTTGCGCGGGCCGCGGACGTTTATGCGGCGCTTCCCGCCATCACCGGAAAAATGGAGCTGGAGTACGAAGGCGAACTGAAGGGTGCGGACGCGATAGCGCGCGAACTCATTCGAACCGCCTTTGGGCGCGTGTTCAGCAAACATTTTACAGACGTGAATTTCCAAGCGGTGATTCAATGGTTCGAGCTGGGCGGCGAGCTGAAACTACCGGAACTGGCGAGTGCCGTCGAGCGTTGCCAACAGCTTTCCAAGATTCAGGGACTAATGGAACACATCGGCAAGCTGGGCGTTCAGGACCGAAAGGACGCCGCTACGACGGCAGCCGCGGCAGAAATGATCCTGGAGGGCTTGTGGGCCCATCGGCGCATCGGCCGGAGCGAAGAGCGCGGCTTTCACGCGGAGAAACCGAAACAGACGGAACATCGCGAGCGGGAATTTTCCGGAGGGCGCCCGCCGAGGCGCCAGTACAACTGACGACGTTAAGAAGGGTTGTCATCCGAGAAGCAGCGGCACTAGGGATCTTTTTTCTGTGCCAAAGATAACTGAGCGACGAGCCTCATGAAATTCGTCAAGTTTGGCAAATACACGGGAGAGCCAGCCGACGCCGTCGACCTGGAAGAACTGGTCAAGCGCCTGGGAGATTTCTTTCTGCAGAGCGGATTCGAGTCGCAGTTCTACGGCGTTTCGCAGATGGATCCGGAACGCTCGATGGAAGCGCTACGCGAAGCGATCTTGCGCGCCTTGCAAGAAGGCGATTTGTTACCTGACAACGCCATGAGCGATGAGCTGCGGGAAATGTTGAACGACCCCAACGCCATGAACAATGAAGCCGTGAAGGATTTGCTCGACAAACTCTCCGAGCGCCTGGCCAACCAAGGTTTCATCAATCCGCAGCAGCCTCCACAGGTGACTCCGCCTCCGCAAACTTCGGCGCGCGGCCAAATCGGGCAGCCGCAGGACCGCACGGAAGCGCGCTTTGAAATCACCGACAAGACCATCGATTTCCTGGGATTCAAAACGCTGCAGGATTTACTGGGTTCGCTGGGACGAAGCAGTTTTGGGCGGCACGACACACGCGACCTGGCCACGGGCGTGGAATCCGGCGGCATTTCGCGGCCATACGAATTTGGCGACACCCTGAACCTGGACATCAGCGGAACGCTTTTCAACGCCGTGCGCCGCGAAGGCGCGAAAGTCCCCATCGAGATGAATTATTCAGACCTGATGGTGCACCAGTGTGAATACCAAAGCTCCTGCGCCACGGTGGTCATGCTCGATTGCAGCCACAGCATGATTCTTTACGGCGAAGATCGTTTTACGCCAGCAAAGCGCGTGGCCATGGCGCTTTCGCACTTGATTCGCACGCAGTATCCGGGTGACACGCTGAGCCTGGTCTTGTTCCACGATTCTGCGGAGGAAGTGCCGCTCGCCGAGCTGGCGCGCGTGCAGGTTGGACCGTATTACACCAACACGCGCGAGGGCTTGCGCATGGCGCAGCGCATCCTGTTGCGCCAGAAGAAAGACATGCGCCAAATCGTAATGATCACTGACGGAAAGCCTTCGGCGCTTACGCTCGAGGATGGCCGCATTTACAAAAATGCCTTTGGCTTGGACCCCTTTGTCGTTGGGCAAACGCTCGAAGAAGTGAACAAGTGCAAGCGCGCCGGCATCATGATTAACACCTTCATGCTGGCGAGCGACTATTCGCTGGTGAATTTCGTGCAGAAAATTACGCAGATGTGCCGGGGCAAGGCGTATTTCACCACGCCTTACACGCTGGGACAGTATCTGCTGATGGATTACATGTCCCGCAAGACGAAGCAGATTCACTAAAGAACTCGAAGAGCTCAGCCAACGCGAGGCGTTGTAACGTCGCACGTGTGTCAGTATACTTCGCGCCGGATTCTCGGTGGCCCTGTCCGAAGCTTCTAAGAAATGAGGTCTGTGGGATGAACTACTTCAAGCCCGCCGCGTGCATTTGTGTGTTGCTGCTCGCAACGTCCGCGATTGCAAAAGCCCAGGAGACGAAAGAAAAGCAGGAAGCCCCCGCCCCGCGCAGCAAGGACGGCAAGAAATTGTTTGGCACGGCGGAGGCTCTGCGCGTTGCGCGTGTATTCTCGCCGCGAATTTCGCCGGACGGCTCGCGCGTCGCGTATCTGGCCGCGGAAACCAAAATGGAGAAAGACAAGCCGTGGAAATCGATGACGCAACTGTGGCTCGTGCCAACGGCCGGGCCGGCGAGCCTTGCGCGGCAATACACGCGCGGCGAAGAAAGCGTTTCGGGCGTTCAATGGTCGCCCGACGGCAAGCTGGTTGCCTTCCTGATGAACGCGGGCGAGGAGAAGGATAAGAAACAACAGGTTTGGTTCATGTATGTGGATGGCGGTGAGCCATGGCAGGTCACAAAACACAAATCTGGAGTGCGCTCGTTCGAATTCTCGCCGGACGGAAAGACGTTGCTCCTTGTGGCAACCGTTCCGGAGCCCGAGGATCAAGAGAAACGCATGAAGAACAAGGATGACGCCGAAGTGGTAGACCACGACATGAAAATGGCTCAGCTTTGGACGTGGAACGTCTCTGCCGGAGATGAAAAACAAATTACCAAGGGCGATTTCACCGTTAGCGACCCACACTGGTCCCCAGATGGCGCCCACATTACCTTTACGAGTAATCTAACACCAAGGCTGGATGACGGGAGCCTGCAGACCGCGTGGGTGTTGGATGTGGCAAGCGGAAAGCAGCGAAAAGTGTCGGACACAACCGACTTCACGCACACGGCGCGCTGGTCGCCGGACGGCAAGTGGATCGCCTATCTGGTCAGCCGTGCCGCTCCCTTTAACCAAACCAATTTGTTTGTAGCCAGCGCCGATGGCGGCAAGGCAAGGAAATTGACCGAGGCGTTTGAGCTGAACGCCGGCGAACCGGTTTGGGCTCCGGACGGCAAAACAGTTTATTTCAGCAGCAACACGCGGGAGTCTGTCGAAATCTTCGCCGCAGAGGTCTCCGCAGGTTCTATTCGGCAACTTACAGAAAAGCCGGGTGTCATCAACCTTGCAGAAATCAGCGCAAATGGGCTCACGGCGGTGGGCACATGGAGTGATCCTGACCACCCGGCAGAAGTCTTCCGGAGTGATTTGAAATTCCGCGCGATCCAGCTTGTCACGAATCAGAACGCGTGGCTTGATGAATACGCGCTCGGCAGCACAGGCGTGGAGAAGTGGAAGAGCAGCAAAGACGGAATGGAAATTGACGGCATCGTAACGAAGCCCGTGGATTTTGACGCATCGCGAAAACATCCGTTCTTGCTGAATCCGCATGGCGGCCCGACGGGAGCATCGCTTCTGACGTTTAACCCGACGGAGCAAATTTTGGCGGCAAACGGCTACTTAATTCTTGAACCGAATTTCCGCGGCTCGACGGGCCGAGGCGACACATTCGCAGGCGCAAACCAGAACGACTGGGGCGATGGCGATTACAAAGATGACATGAGCGGCGTGCAAGCCATGGTTGACAGAGGTTGGGCGGATGCCGAACGGCTCGGGGCGTTCGGATGGTCCTATGGCGGTTACATGACCATGTGGATTGACACGCAAACGGATAAGTTCAAAGCCATTTCGCCAGGAGCAGGGCTGCCTGACCTCTACTCGATGTATTCGCAAACGGATATTCACCGCTACATGACCATGTTTTTCGACAACAAGGAGCCCTGGGACAATTTCCAGGAATATTGGGACCATTCGCCAATGAAGTACATCGAGAATGTGAAGACGCCAACGATGATTTTGCACGGACAATCGGACACGCGCGTGCCGATTCCGCAGTCGGAAGAGTTTTACCGCGGGCTCTATCAGCGGCATGTGCCTGTGGAGTATGTCACCTATCCCAGAGAAAACCACGGCTTCGTGGAACCGCGGCACATTCAGGACCGCTGGCAACGCTACTTGGTGTTCTTCGGCAAGTATTTGAACAATCCGCCAAGAACCGAGCCTAAGGATGTTCTGGATCGTCTGAGCAAAGACTTGCCGTGAAAGTGGACGTGCTTTTCGTTAAACCGAGTGAGCAACCTTGAATGCTGGTCTGGTGGCAGCTCCCTACTGAACGAAAACGATCGTGCGTTCGCCTCTATAGCTTGTGCGAAGGAGTTCCTTGAAGCCGCACTTTTCCGCCACGCGGATGGAGCCGGCATTCTCTGGATGAATAATGCAAGTCATGCGCGCAGAGCGCAATTCCGGCGCGACTGGATTCTCACAACCTGCAGAGGCTGAGCTTGAAGTTCGCTTGCGGAAGTGGGCATGGGCCCAGTGAATTGCCGCTTGAGCAGCTTCCGTGGCATAGCCTTGGCCGTGCACGCGCGACGATAGCACCCAGCCAAGTTCCGGCAAGCCCTGGAGCGACGGTGTGATTTCGCGCTTCCAATCAGAGAATCCCACCTCGCCTGCAAACCGCCCCGTTTCCCTTTCTTCCACGACCCAGTAGCCAAACCCCATCCAGGCCCAATGCCCGGCATAGCGCAGGAGCCTCCCCCAAACTTCTTCCGCGGAAAGGGCCTTTCCGCTCGTAAACCGCGTGACCACCGGGTCGGACCAAAGCGCCGCCGAATCGGAAAAATCTTCAGGCCGTGGACCACGCAAGCACAACCGCTGCGTCTCGATACTCGGCACTTCGTACTTTCGATGGACTCGCGTTTTCATCAGACTTCCTCGCGACCAAGAAGCGCAACGCCCTGGATCATCAGAGCCCTTCGACAATTAGTCTACCGCGAGGAGCAAACCCCAGACGCCGGTTAGCTCACTTCGAAAGCAAGCCTCTGTTCCAAAGCGAGACTCCCAGCCCGTCATGGCACAGGACCTTCGGGTTTTCTCCCTAGTCGTTTTTCGCCCATTTTCATCCCCTGATATTTCAATGCATTACAAGGATTTGGGCCACACCAAAGGAAGACCCTGGTGTCTCGCGTGCAAGAAGCAGAGCGATGACCGCGTGCCGACGAGGGTGCGTTCCATTCAGGAACGTTGCTGTGGAGCGCACAAAACTTCTAAAGAATCGGCACCTAGTAACCCGCGCGAATGCGCAATTCAAAGCCTATGAGCGACCGCGTAGACGCACAATACAAAGCTCTTCGCGCCAACTTCCGCCGCATTGAGCGCAGGGAGTGGTGGCTTTGGGCGTCGGCATTCGTCATTACGTTATTGCTGACGGTCGCGCTGGTTTCCTTCTTGCTCCCCGGCGCGTACTTCCATCAGGACTTCGCCTCGCAACACATGATGTCACAGGCCATGCGCGGTCTGGTGGCACTGGTTTTCCTGTTTGACCTCTATACCATCTATCAGCATCTTCTGATTCACCGCATCCGCAGAGAGCTTGTTCAGCGTGAAGAGTTGTTTCACCTGATTAGCGAGAACGCCGCCGACATGATCGCTGTTGTAGACATGCATGGAAAGCGTCTTTTTAACAGCCTTTCCTACCAGAGAGTCCTCGGCTATTCGCCGGAAGAATTGCAAGCGTCCTCGGCCTTCGAGCAAATCCATCCCGATGATCGCGAACGTGTTAAGAGAGCCGCCGAGGAGGCGCGGCAAACGGGAATCGGGAAAACATTGCAGTATCGCCTCCAACACAAGGACGGCTCCTGGCTCGTGCTGGAGTCCAGCTCCAGCGTCATTCGCAACGCTAAAGGTGAGCCGGAAAAATTGGTGATCGTAAATCGCGACACCACGGAACGCAAAAGAGCCGAGGAAGCCTTGCAGCGTTCCGAGGCGGACTTCCGATCCATGGTGGAAGACGCGCCCTACGGAATTTACCGCGCAAGCGTCACGGGACGATTGCTCCAGGTCAACCCCGCGCTCCGAAAAATGCTCGGCTATGAGCAAGAACAAGATCTCCTGAGAAAAGACCTGGCCACCGACGTATTCGTTCACCAGGGCGAATACCAGCGATTGACGGAACATCTGACGCGCACGGAAGAAGTGAAAGACATTGAAATGGAGTGGAAGAAGCAGGACGAGACGCCCATCATCGTGCGCTGTTCGGGCCGGCACATCGATGACGAACAAGGCAGACCCGCGTGCTTTGAAGTGTTTGCCGAAGACGTGAGCGAGAAGCGCGTCCTGGAAAAACAACTTCGCATGGCGCAAAAGATGGAAGCCATCGGCCGGCTTTCCGGCGGAATCGCCCACGATTTCAACAACCTTCTCGGCGTCATCATCGGTTACAGCCGCGTCTTAAAGAAATCCCTGGGACCGGAAAACGAGCTCTCGGAGCACGCCGTGGAAATCGAAAAAGCCGGCGAGCGTGCAGCCGCCATGACCAAGCAGTTATTGGCCTTCAGCCGCCAGCAAGTCTTGACCCCGGAGGTTCTCAACCTCAACACCCTCGTGACCGACATGGAAAAAATGCTTCCGCGGCTGCTGGGAGAGGACATCGAAGTTTCGCTCTCGCCAGATCCCGCGCTCGGCAGCGTGAAGGCCGACCAGAGCCAAATTCACCAGGTCATCATGAACCTGGCAGTCAACGCGCGTGACGCCATGCCCAACGGCGGCAAATTAGGGATTCAGACCTCAAATGCGCACCTCGATCAACACTACACGCGAACGCATCCAGGTTCCCGCGCGGGAGATTACGTATGCCTTTCCGTGACCGACACGGGGACAGGGATGGACCTTGCGATTCTCACTCACATTTTCGAACCCTTTTTCACCACCAAGGAACGTGGTAAGGGCACGGGCCTCGGTCTCGCCACGGTCTACGGCATCGTGAAACAGAGCAATGGATACATCTGGGTGAACAGCGCGCCCGGCCAGGGGGCGTCCTTTGAAATCTATTTGCCCCTCCATGCTGGACAAGCCGCGGAAGAATCGAAAAGCAGCTCGGGAGAAAAGTTGCACGGGTCAGAGAAGATTCTCCTGGTCGAGGACTCGGAGCCCTTGAAGAAGCTCGCTCAGAAGTTCCTGGAGGCTGCCGGATTCCACGTACTCTCCGCATCCAGCGGCGAAGAAGCTCTGGAAGTTGCGGCGCGCTACGGCGGAACCTTTGATCTCCTGCTGACCGACGTGGTCATGCCCGGGATGAACGGCCGCGTCCTCGCCGAACAATTGTCAGCACGTCAGCCGGGAATGCGCGTCCTTTACATGTCCGGCTATACAGACAGCTTCATTGCGGGACACGGCGTTCTGGAACCGGGCACGCATCTGCTGCACAAGCCTTTCACGGACGAAGTGCTCATCCGCAAAGTTCGCGAAGTGCTTGATGGGGGAAAGAAGTCCGGCTCGGCTTCCACACTGGCCGAACTCGCAGGAAGCGGCATTCGCTCCAGTCAATAGCAGGCGCATAAGAACACTAATCGGAGGAATGACACCATGGGAAAGCTGTTAGTTGTGGACGACGATGAAGCCTTGCGTCGTTTGATGCGCCTGGAGTTGAGTGACACCTACGAAGTTATAGATTCGGGAGAGCCCGAACACGGTTTGGCGATCGCTCTCGAGTCGCGCCCTGATGCCATTCTGCTCGATCTGCGCATGCAGCGAATCCCGGTAATTGTCGTCAGCGGCGAGGCCGGCTCACAAACCAAAGAGCACTGCAAGCAATTGGGCGCCGCCGGATATTTTGAGAAGCCCATTGATTTCGACGCCTTGCGCGTGTGCCTTCGTCAAGTCGCTAAACACCGGAATGATCCTCCTCGCAGCGAAGTGCGCGTGCGTTTGCGCGTGCCGCTGAAGCTGCGTGGCGCCAACGATCAGGGCGCGCAAGTGGAAGAGCTGGCTACAACTGAAAACGTAAGCATGAGCGGTTTTCTGTGCGTGTGCACCGGCGTTTTTTCCGTCAATTCGAGTCTGGCGGTTTTTCTCACTGGTCCGGACGAAAGGTATGTGGGCAAGGCCAGGGTCGTCCACTCGGATTCTCAGGGACCGAACCTCCGTCACTATGGATGCGTCTTTACGGAAAAAACTGGCCCCTGGGTGCTGCAATAAGGCGCAATCAGGACGTCGCAATGCACGAAACCGATCAAGCTCACGCAAAGGAAGCCACAAACCATTCCAGCGATTCCACGCATGGCCGCGCTCCTGCGACTCGCGTTCTTGCCGTTGACGACGAACCTTCTGCTGCCAGGCTTCTCTCTTTCATCCTCGCGCCTCCTGCATTTCGCTGCACTACCGCTTGCACTGCCGAAGAAGCCCTCGTAGCTCTGCAGCGCGAGTCTTTCGACGCCGTCATTTCCGACCTTCAGATGCCGGGCCTCAGTGGCATGGAACTTCTCGCGGAAGTTCGTCACAGACATCCGCACATGGCGTTCCTCGTCACTACTGGTGTTGACGACGTGGACGTGGGTGTCAAAGCCATGCGGTCCGGCGCCGACGACTATCTTGTCAAGCCTCTCCGCGAAAGCGCGGTCGTCGCCAGCCTCGACAACGCTCTGCGCAAACGAAGGCTGGAGCAGGAAGTCGAAAACTATCGCCAACACCTTGAGGAAATGGTTGCCGAGCGCACCCACCAACTGTGCGCCGCTCTGGAGCGCGTAGAACAAAGCTATGAAGACACGCTGCAATCTCTTGGCGCAGCCATCGATCTGCGGGATAACGAGACCGAAGGACACTCCCAACGTGTATGCCGCTATTCGCTCGAAATTGCCCGCGCCATCGGCTGGCAGGAGAAGGAATTGGGCAGCCTTGCCCGGGGCGCCTACCTTCATGACATCGGAAAGCTCGGGGTGCCCGACGGCATTCTTCTGAAACCCGGTCCGCTTACTCCTGAGGAGCGCAAAGTCATGCAGCGCCACGCGCAAATCGGCTTCGACTTGGTCAAGGACATCCCTTTCCTTGCGGACGCGACCGACGTGGTTCTTATGCACCACGAGCGCTTTGACGGCAGTGGCTACCCGCGGGGTCTTAAGGGAGAGCATATTCCGCTGGGCGCGCGCATCTTCGCCATTGCCGATACGCTCGATGCCATCACCTCCGAGCGCCCCTACCAGCGCGCTTCCTCTTTCCAGTTCGCCAGAGAGAGGATTCAACAGCTTTCCGGAACTGGCTTCGATCCTCAAATCGTAAGCGTGTTCCTGAACATACCTGAAGAAACGTGGCCGGTGATCGCCAAGAATCAACGCCGCGTCGACGGACCCTCGCCGGACCTGCGAAGGAATCCCTCCAAGTTCCGCATCGGGCTGGGCCTGATACCTGATTGACGCACTCCTTCCGGCACGTCTTTGACTTCCCTCTATTTCGGAGTATCTTGGGACAAGGTTATCCAGCCCAAATTCGGAGGGTTCCTGATGATTCGTCGTTGTGGCTCGATTGCTGTGTGTTCTCTGTTTTTCGGCTTGTTTCTCGCCGGCTGCCAGGGCCAGAAAACTGCGGACCAACAGGCCGGTGGTCCGGATGCGACCGCGAGTTCTCCGTCCGCCGCCGAATCCGCCAAGACCGCGGTAAAGAGGGCGCTTGAGCCGAAGCCTCTCGTCGTCCCCGCGGACACCGTGATTTCTGTTGTGCTTGACCAAACCATCAGCTCCAAAACGGCCCATGCGGGAGACAAATTCTCCGCCACCATTGAATCTCCCGTGGACATCGCAGGCAAAGTAGCCATCCCCAAGGGCGCGCGCGCCGATGGCGTCGTGAAAGACGCCAAAGCAGCGGGCCGCTTCAAGGGCGGCGCCAATCTTGCGCTTGAGCTGACCAGCCTCACCGTCGCAGGGCGCGATTATGAAGTTCAGACTTCCGGCGCTACCATGTCCAGCAAGGGCAAAGGCAAGCGGACTGCCGCGATGGTTGGCGGCGGCGCGGCCGGAGGCGCAGCAATTGGCGGGATTGCCGGTGGCGGCAAAGGCGCAGCCATCGGTGCTCTCATCGGCGCTGCCGCAGGTACCGGCGGCGCGGGCCTGACCGGCAATCGCGACATCACACTCTCTGCGGAAACCCCGCTCGAATTCAAACTTCTTCAGCCCGTGAAGATTCGGGAAAAGTAGTCTCGAAAAGTAGTTTCAGCAGACACGAGCCTATTTTACTGGCGCTCCGCGGCTCACGCAGCTCCGCGGAGCGCTTCTCCTCACCCTGTCATCTCGACCGGAGGGACGGTGCCTTTCGCCGCCCCACAGCGGAGAGAGCTCTGTTCCACCTTCGAAATCGCGCTCCTTGCTCCGCGTCCTCTCAATTCGCGCGCAAACACCATTCCGTATAAGATAGAAGCCATCAGAAACCTCCAAGGACGCCCATGGAATCCGCCTACATTTGCGACGCCATTCGCACTCCCTTCGGCCGCTACGGGGGAACCCTCGCCGTGATCCGCACCGACGATCTCGCCGCAATCCCCATCAAAGCCCTCGTCCAGCGCAACCCCAGAGTGGATTGGAATGCCCTCGACGACGTTGTCTACGGCTGCGCCAACCAGGCTGGCGAAGACAACCGCAACGTTGGCCGCATGGCTCTTCTGCTTGCCGGCCTTCCGAAGGAAGTTCCCGGCACCACGGTGAACCGCCTCTGTGGCTCCAGCATGGACGCCGTCGCCATTGCCTCGCGCGCCATCAAGTCCGGCGAAGCCGACGTCGTCATTGCCGGCGGCGTGGAAAGCATGTCCCGCGCTCCGTTCGTCATCGGCAAGGCGGACAGCGCCTTCTCCCGCTCCGCGAAACTCGAAGACACCACCATCGGCTGGCGCTTCGTCAATCCGCTCATGAAAGCGA
>QHYL01000480.1 GCA_003224105.1 Acidobacteriota bacterium
CGAAACAGGATGATGCGAAGCAAGACACAATGAAGGACAAGAAGAAGGACACCAAGAAGAAAGACAAGAAAATGAAGAAGGAAAAGAAGGACGAGAAGAAGGACGACAAGAAGCCCAGCTAACGGGCTCTTTTTTTTGTCCTGGTTCCGGGCAGCCTCCGCGCCATCTGCGTGCCGGCTGCCCAACTTGTTTCTGGGACTGACTTTTCGCGATATGGGCCTGCGCCAGTTCAATGGCCCGTTCCGTCAGGACGCAAGTTCCTATCTTGTTGGGCTAACGTCCTGAGAGTATGCTTGCGAACGCGAAGCCTGAAACGGAATTCGAGGAGGACAGAAATGATTCGGAAACAGCGCGGACTAATCCATTTGATCATGATGATCGCCGCGGTCTCGTTGGCCGCAAGCGCTTGGGCACAACAAGCGACGCCATCGAACACGCAAGAAGCGGCCAAACTGGGACCCGTGACGAATCCCGTCAGCGCCGCCGTGAAAGCTCAACTGCCGCGCTTCTCGAAAAACATGGTCGCCGCCGCCGAAGCCATGCCCGCGGAAAAATTCAATTTCAAGCCCACGCCGGAGATGAACTCCTTCGCGCACCTGGTGATGCACATCGCGCAATCAAACAACGGCCTGTGCTCGAAAATTTCCGACACGCCTGCGCCGGAAGCAAAACTCGCGGACACCGATCCCAAGGACAAGCTGGTCGCGGGCTTGAAGGCTTCCTTCGACTACTGCGCGTCCGCGCTCGAGAAAGTGGATGACTCCAAACTCGGCGATCAGATGATGCTCTTCGGCAATCGCCCATTTTCTCGCGCGGCCGTCCTCATCATCTTGAGTGACGATTGGTATGACCACTACGGCGCGCAAGCCACGTACTTGCGCCTGAACGGCATTCTCCCTCCAACCGCACAGCCCGCTCCGAAGTAATCTCCAGCAAAAATGTGCAGGCGAGGGCCGCTGCCAACGCGGCGGCCACTCTCGCGCATCCCAAGTCGCCTAAAAGTGAACCCCAGTTCGGCCGTATATGTTCGCGGCGTCACAAAGTGCGTTCCGCTGAACGTGGATAGAAAATTGTACAGCGCAGTCTTGTTCGTCAGGTTGATGACCGTGAACCGCAAGCTCCACTTGTAGCGGTCTCCGTGCAACAAGTTGTCATCTCCCACGCTGGTATCGAACAGGTGACGCGGTTCAACACGCGGAGGATTATGATCGTCATTCTCCGTTCCCGGCGCCGGTATCTTCAGCCGCGTTGACCCGTAGAGAGACGGGTCGCACGTAACCAAGGGAGCGCTCAACGTCGGGAAAACGTTTCCGCAGAAGAGCCCAGCTTGCATCTGCTGGTCCGCGCTAAGACCCGTCAGGTCCACGGGCGTCGTGGTGTCCGTAGCAAAAGGAACAGCGCCAGCGACTAGACCGCTGTCATAACGCCAATTGAACGCCACCCACGGTCGGCGTTTCCAGGGCTGATATTGCACATGCGCGGTTTGCTGGAAGTTTTGGTCGTGGTCGATGCGGAACACCGGCCCATCGCTGGTGCCCAGCCCGCCAACCTGCGGCTGAAAGTAACGCGCGGAGGCGTGGCCCATGACGGTCAAGACCGTAAATCCATGGACATTGGGTACGCTGACGCGGGCATTGAACCCGCTGATCTTCGAATTGTGCCACCCGATCGGAAAGAAAATCGGCGTGTTCAGCAAGTCGCTGAAGTCATAAGCGTTGTGCGTGTATTTCCAAAGGTAGTCGCCATCCAAGACGAGGTACCGGCCAAAGGCTTGCTGGAGCCCGGCATGGAATTCGTTGCGTTGACCGGCGCGAATCGGCCCTGAGGATCCCCCAAAAATCGCATCCAGGAGAGGATTGGCCGTCACGCTGGCAACAACCAAATTCTCGTTGAAAGGAGTCTCGAGGACACGAGCGTAGGAAGTGCGAAGAACTGTATTGCTCGCTTTGATGTTGTAGGACATCCCGGCGCGCGGTTCGATTTGTGACTCTTTGGTGAGTCCTCGGTATAAATCGCCGCGCACGCCAACATTGAAGGACCAATCGCCCTTGGTAATGGTGTCTTGCAGGTAGAGCGCAACCTCTCGGATGTCCCCACGGCCGTGGAACCCGAAAAGCGCGCTTTGCGGCGTCGCGCAGGCGTCATTTGTCGAAGGTGTGGGCCTCGTCAGGTCTATACATCCTAGGAGCGGTATGAATGGTGCCGCGGCGGCGTTGGGGTTGCTGCCATCGTTGGGCTGAAGCCCAGCTCCGGCGCACTGCGTCGGGTCCGTTAACGTCGTATCTGGAGACCCCACTAAGTCACCAGCCGCGTTGGCTGCCAAGCACGGCGAATTGATCGTCGGGTCCGTGAGTCCCAGGCTGAAGTTTTCCGTGAGCAGAGTATGCTCGAAGGTTGCCCCCATCTTTACGTTATGAATGCCCTTCACGTAGGAAAGATCACTGCGTAGGCCCAGGTTGGTCAGCTTGCGTCGTTGCGTGGCGGTTTCAGAAACGTCTGCAAGAGGATTCGCGCTCGGATAGTAATTGAACTGGTCATGCCGTGCGAAAAATCCGACATTCAGCAGGGTGCTGGTGCTGAACAAGTGAGTCCACGTCGGTGCGACATTGTACGTTTTGATCTGTGCGCGCTGATCTTGCCCGGACGCCAGCGCATCAAAAGAATTCGGATTCTGAAACCAGGACCGCGTGTAGCTTCCATTTAGGTGGGCGGAGTCCGCACCCGAAAACTGCAAGTCCACGCGGTCAAATACGTTTTGCTCGTTGCCCTTGGAATGCATGACTTGGAATTCGGGCGGATCGAGGAAGCGGCCCGTCTTCAAGCCATTCGCCGCAATGAAATTGCCCCACTTCGGGCCTCCAAACGCCACATCGAACCCCGCATTATCCGAACCGAAACTCCCGTAAGAAGCGCGGACGCTTCCAACGGGCTTCGTCTGGCCGAGTCCGGAACGTGTCGTCACCTTGATGACCAGGCTCGTCTTATCGCCAAATTCAGCGGGCGGCGCGCCGGAGATTACTTCCAGCGACTGGATCGAGTCGACGGGAATCTGGTTGGAGAACACCTTGCTGGTCTGATCGGTCATCGGCTGGCCGTCCACGGAGAAAGAACTCTCCGCATGATCTCCGATGGCGTGCACCAAGCCGTTGGAATCCGCCACCGCTCCGGGCGCCGCCAACGTCACCAGCGAACTCACTGATGAAGAGGAACTCTCCAAGGGCAGTCTGTCGAACAAGCCCCGGTCGATGTCGGTGTGAAAGGTGGATTCATTTTCCACCAGGTCTTTCGCTTCCACATTGACAGTCTGTACTGCCGTCCCAATCTTCAAGCTGATTTGCACCGTCGTCGGAACCGCCGTGCGCACATCCACATCTTGTGTGAAGCTGTCGAAGCCTCCTGCCGTTACCGCCAAATGGTAGGAATTGAAAGGAACGTTCGTAAACTTAAAGCTCCCATCGCTTCCCGTAGTTGTCTCCCTATGAAAACCGCTCACCGCGTACGAAATCTCGACCGTTGCGCCGGCAACCACGCCGCCGGAGGGATCCTTCACTACGCCTTCAATCGAGCCGGAATTTCCCAACTGCGCCACTGCTGGCCTGGGCGCAAAAGACATGACCAATCCCAAAACAAGAGCCGCATAAATGCTGAAACGCTTCAACATGTTTTTCTCCATCCCTTCGAGGGTTTCGTTGTGGAATGTGGATAGAGGCCGCTGCAAAAACAGCGGTTGCGCTAACCTTGCATTAGGCCAGCACTAATTTGGCAAATCTGATGCGTTGATATGTGTTACGCGGAAGGAGGGGCGCGAGAGGGAGAATCGTGGAAGAAAAACTGTTCATGAAGCCCGGAAAGAAATTGCTGAACGTAGCCAGTCGACAG
The DNA here is from genome assembly GCA_003224105.1 of Acidobacteriota bacterium. Taxonomy (GTDB): domain Bacteria; phylum Acidobacteriota; class Terriglobia; order Acidiferrales; family UBA7541; genus Acidiferrum. Next base: position 3,880 of record QHYL01000480.1, read on the forward strand.
AAGAGGCGCATGGAGAAGCAGAATTCCTGCTTGCGGAGCAGGGCCAAAATGCGCAGCCTGGCAGACCTGGCAAGTGGCTTCGTTCTGTCCTTTTACGTGGGAATGGGACGCAGCCTGCGCAACAAATACAACCAATACCACAGCGAGACTAAGGGCCAGCAGCCTAACTAGTCTTCGCCTCGTTTTTGGCTGATCAAGCATTATGATTCTCAGACTACCCTAAGCTTGCCTTTGACGAAGCAGCCGCTTCGAGTTCGCGGTGAGCCGAGGCGGCGCCTTCAATCCCCTGAGCGGCGCGTCCGCGATGCACAATAAGATGCATAAAAAACATCAGCACGAGGATGGCCCCGAAGGTGACCACGATCGTCGCGCCGGTGGGCGTATCCAGTTGCACGCTGAGGTAGCAGCCCAGCGCCGAAACCAACGTGCCCATGGTCCAGCCGATTGCCAGCCGAGGCCCGATGCGGTCCGCGAACAGCATTGCCCCGACGCTGGGAACAATGAGATAGCAGAAAACCAGCAAGACACCGGCAATGGCCACCGAAGACGTCACGACAAAGCCGAATGAAGCGTAGAAAAGGAAATCCCAGAAGCGGACGTGGATACCCGATTGCTCCGCTTTTGCGTGGTTCATCGAAATGGTCAGAAATTTTTTGCGAAAGAGAAAATGAAAGATGCCGATGGCGCCGTAAAGAAGGGCCGTCCTGCGAACTTCGGGCCAGGAAACAGCGAGAATGTTGCCGACAAGCATGTCCTTGAGATGCTCCGTCTCGCCGGTGGCTTTGCTCATGAGAAGAATGGCGGTGGCGGAAGCAACGGCGTAAGCGATGCCGATGAAAGCTTCCTGCGGGATGTGGCCTCTGCTCGAGCGAGCGAAAGCGAAGATTCCGGCGCCAAGGAACGTGAACGCGAGGCTGATCCAGTACGAGCCGTGACCGTGCGGGTCCATGCCGATCACAATCGCGACGGTGGCGCCCAGCGCGGCGATTTGGGCAAGCGCCAAGTCGACGAAAATCACGCCGCGCTCGACGACATGAACGCCAAGGTAGGCGTGGATGCCGGTGAGAATGAGGCTCGCGACAAAAGGCGCGAGTAAGAACGGGAGGATCTCCATTCCGCAATCTCCTAGGCGTTATTTGGTTTCGTCAAAAGCCTGTTTCAGCTTGGCGATATCGTAATCGAACAGCTTGAAATAGTCGGTGATTTCCTTTTCGCCGCCCACCGAAGGCATGAGCACCACAACCTTGCCTCCCGTCTCGCGTGCGACGGCGTTGGGTGTTTTCAAATCGAAGTATGGCTCCACGGCAATGACTTTGACACCGTCGCGCTTCATCAAGCCGATCAATTCAACGGTATGTTGCGGGCTAGGCGGAATTCCCGGCCTCGGCTCCACATACCCGACGACATCGAGGTGGAAATGTTCGGCGAAGTTGGGCCAGGAGCGGTGGTAGGTGACGATCTTGCGGCCCGCGTAGGGCTTCATGTCGGCGAGCCACTTTTCATCGGCCTGCTTAATGCGCTTCTCAAAGTCGTCATAGCGCTGCGCGAAGTAACCGGTCTCGTTGGGACGCATTTCTGAAAGTTTGTTCTGGATTCCCTTGGCGATGCGCAGACCGTTATCGGGATCAAGCCAATAATGCGGATTGCCCAGGGGAT
>QHYL01000481.1 GCA_003224105.1 Acidobacteriota bacterium
TAATCGGAACTCACCACCGAGCGGTCAAATCCGCCCTTCATGCATTTTTCGAGGAATCCGCCCGGGCCAAAAACTTCCTGCATCGAAGCTTTCGCGCTTGTGGTCCCGCTCTCGGAGACAGGGCTGGACGTTACGAACTGTGCGTTTCGCTCTCTCGAATCGTCCTCGACGGGCGCATACCTCCGCTCGACGGTTTTCATCGCTTGCTTTGCGTTTTCAGCCGCCGCTTCCCTGCTCGAATTGTTGTTTTTCCTTACCAGGAGTTCACCTTGCCCGGCCAAGGGAAATGCCGGAGCAGCTACGATAACATACCCTTCTCTTGTGCTCGCGCCCCTCCATCAGTGGGAGATGCTTTGGATGGTCTGGCGTCCAAGGACGTTAGCCTTCGGGCATTCCATTGATTTTTGCTATGCTCTCTCTTCCCTCTCCGCGCTAAATTCAACGAGGGGATTTCCTGCGTTTTTCCTCCTCAGCGACGGGCAAAACGCAAGCCAGCCTGACCGTGGGGTGCCGGATGCTTCGCAACAGAGCATTGTTTTTCTTGGTCCTCGTTTCTGCTCTCGCTTCTTCCTCTTGCACCCTTCACCGCCCTAGCGGCGGCGGGGGCGGTGGAGGCGGCGGCAACAACGCATCTGTTAGCCTGACAATCTCCGACTCACCCTCTGCAAACACCTCCGTCATGAGTTTCACTTTGCCGATCCTAGGTGTCACTTTGACCCCGTCCAGCGGCAGCGCAGTCTCTCTTTTCTCGCCGAGCGCGGCGGCAAACTTCGAGCTGACACGCCTTCAGAGTGATTCCGCTCTCGTCGCAACCAATGCTTCGGTTCCGCCCGGGACCTATACTTCTTTGAAGGTGACGGTTGCAGCCGCAAGCGCTGTCTTATTCAACGGCTCCAGCGTGGCGATTGGCTCTTGCGCTAGTGGAACCGTCTGCTCCATATCGGGTAACGCCGCAACCATTACATTCTCATTTACGTCCCCCCTGAACCTCACACCGAATCAGAATCAGCTTCTGGACCTGGACTTCAATTACAACAACGCTGTCGTGTCGACAAACACGAGCATAAATATTGATCTCACCCAACCTAATGTGCTCTCCACGCTGACGGCGCCACTCACCGGTGTCCCTAGCGGTGATTTCGCAAATGTCGACGATTTTACGGGCCAAGTCACAGCCATCTCTGGCAGCAGCATCACCGTCAAATCCACCCTCCGCGGCAGTTTGACCGCTTCGATTAACTCTTCATCCATAATGGTGAATGATCCTCAGAGCCAATGCACAGGAGGAGCTTCGTTCGCATGTGTCTCGAAGGGCTCCGTAGTGAGCCTTCAAGGCGTGCTAACCAGCACCGGAGCGCTAGATGGCACTGGGCTTGATGTCATTGACGCATCCACTACTCCCGCCGACGAAGTCGAGGGGACCATTTACACGAACGGCAGCTGCTCTTCTGGGTTCGGGCTGATTGTCGGCGACAGCTCTATCTTTACCTCCGGCTCGCCGCTTGCAAGCGCTTCCTTCGGGTCAAAGCTCTGTCTCACACTGGGCCCCACTGCCACCTTCACCGTTGACGACGGGATCCTGACCAATCAGGGAGTCCCAATAACGGGCTTCGGCAGTTCAGGCGACCTGTTTGCAGGGCAAACTATTCGGGCTAATGTCGCCAGCGCAATTTCAGGCACGAGCGGAGTCACCGTAACGGCATCGGAACTCCTTCTGCGGTTTTCGCGTCTGACTGCTCCCGTCAACTCAATCAGCGGCTCAACTTTCACGGTTACGAGCTTGCCCGCCTATTTTGCAGCTACCCCCACAACGACCCCGTCCGTGCAGACGTACATCAACGCCACACTTTTTGAGGGCGTTACCACTGGTGTCGCGGGGCTCAGCACGGGCCAGACGGTTTCGATCAGCGCCCTGTTCCTAAATCCGACCACGCAGCCTCAGCCATTCCAAGCAGCAAAGGTGCGCGCGCCCTAAGCCCTCCACGACAATCCTAATCGCTGGGTTTTTCACGACAAAGGAGTCTGAAAAACAAAGGCGATGGGCATCTTTGAGGGTATTGGTCGACCTCCAAGGTTCGCTGCCCGGAATCGCCATTTATCCAGCGCCTCAAGCACCAAGTCCTTGAAGGGTGCCGTCCCGTGAAGGACTTCCGATTTCTCAATCCTACCCTCCGGGTTGACTGTGACTTGAACTACAACCGACCCCCACGCTACGCTGTTCACCGGATAGTTTGGATAAGCCACCGAAAGAACTCCTGCGGGAACATAGTCCGGTCCGCCGTCCGCATGCACCGGGGAATTCGGCAGAACAGGCTTAAAATTCTTAGGCGGGGCAACTAGGGCAGGCCCGTTGTCGCGCGGTCGGTACACAAACACGGTAGTTATTGCTGATGGAAGGGCGGTGTTGCATGCGCCCTCAGCAGGGCGAAATTTCCAACCTGCCACCGTTGCAATCGCTGCAGGTACCATAGCGCCTGGGTCGCGCAGCGTTCTCTTTTCGACAATCATGCCATTCTTGTCAAGAAAGAGTTCCAGAACGACAAAGCCGTCGTAAACCACCTGATAAGGCAGGTAGGCGTCCCTAACTGATACTGCCCGGGGTGCCTCAAACGTCTGTGTAACAATTGTGACTCCAAGGCAAGCGGTAACGGTAGCAACGCTCGCTACTTTGCGAAGACTCGCCATCAGAACCAATTTTGGAACCCCCGCTTGCGACCAGCACGCCAAATTGACGCGTCCTCTTCACGCCGAAAGGCCGAAAGCGGGTGTGCGGGAGGACTCCGCTGTCTGCACGTGAACAAACAGCGGTCCTCGTTCTCTTTTAGGAGCGCACACCCCTCTTCAGTTTACCTGTTAGAAATGGTTCTGTGAATGGCCACCGGCTCTGTTGTCCCAGGTGCCGCCGGTCGCAACCAGGGCCCCGGTGGGGGAGTAAATCTGCCAAATATTAGGAAAAGTCGCCCCGCCAGCTATGAAGACGTTACCGTTCGACTGCAACGCTCCAGTCGCGCCTCCCTCGGGTGTGTTCAGAGTGCCTGCTGAGACAAAGTTTCCATTCGCGTCTCTGATTTCCCATGTCCCGCTTGCTTGGCCGCTCGCCCCAAAGATGAAGATGTTTCCGTTTGCGAGCTTGACGGCACCGGACCCTGAGTCTCGAAGGTCGTTAAGATCTCCGCTGGAAACCATCACGCCGCTGGGAGTATCGATTTCCCAAGTTGCCGGGGTCGAACCCCCGATCAACATCAGGTTGCCGTTCGCCAGGAGAATCACTTTCGCGCCGCTCCTCTGGTTCTGCAGGCTGCCAGAACTAAGAAGATTGCCATTCTGGTCACGCACCTCCCACGAGGCAGGGTCGCTCGCTCCACCAGAAATCCAGACGTTCCTGTTCGCGAGGACGACGGCTGCAGTGCCCGAACCTCGCGAGACCGCAAGCGTGCCTGACGAAACCGGAGCGCCGGTTGGTCCAATAATCTCCCAGATATCGGGCGAATTTGCACCGGCGCAGATGAACACGTTTCCGTTGTTCAGAAGTGCCGCTGCAGCTGAGACACGCTGATATTGTAACCTGTTCGTGGATAGTACCACCCCATTCTGATCAATGACCTCAATTGACATCGAATCATAGGAGCCCCCTGCTAGTAGGACCGCGCCATTCAAGAGCCTCGTTGCGGAGTGGCTCGCGCGGCCAATGTCCAGGTTCCCCGTAAGGTCCAACGCGCCGGTTTCAGTCCATCTTTCAAAAGTAAAACTACCTGAGTCTCCGCCGCCGCTTCCGACCAACAAATTTCCTTTGGTGAGGTAAAGCTCCGCACTAGATAAGTCCGCGCCGGACCCCCAACCCCCTGCGACCAGAACCATTCCGTTGTTCAGCAGGACACTCGTATGCCCCTCGCGCGCGTTGCTCAGGCTCCCGGAAAGAACGAAGGAACCAGTCGATGAGTCATATATCTCCGTGCTCGCCAAGGGTATGCTATTCACATTGTCGCCCGCCGCAACTAAAACCTCTCCGCTGCTCAAAAGGGTAGCCGTGTGGACAGAACGCGCCACGCTCATGCTCCCAGTCGAAGCGAAAGTTCCCGCCGCAGGGTTATATAATTCAGCTGTCGCGATAGCGCCACCCCCCTGAGTGCCGCCCGTAACTAGAACCATGCCATTCCCAAGGAGGGTGGCGGTATGCCAGAAACGCCACTGGTTTAGGCTACCCGTGGCAGAGAACGTTCCTTTACTCGGATCGTACAATTCCGCGCTGGCGCTGAAACAAGTGGAATTGCACTTGCCACCAGCAACCAGCACCTCGCCGCTGCTGAGCAATGTCGAGGTGTGGAACGCCCGATCGAGATTCATGTTTCCGGTGGGCGTGAATGTGCCTGTGCTACGGTTATATAGCTCAGCAGTTGCAAGTATGGTACCCACGCCTGATGCGCTCTCTCCGCCAGCAAGCAGAACCAATCCGCTACTCAACAAAGTCGCAGTGTGGAACCCTCGGGCACCGCTTAGACTCCCAGTCATTGTGAAGGTTCCCGATGATGGGTCGTAGAGTTCCGCGCTAGAGAGGGCAGCTCCTGTGCCACTGTTAAAGCCCCCGGCAATAAGTACCATCCCGTTACCGAGGAGCGTAGCAGTGTGAGCCCAGCGCCCAACATTGAGACTGCCCGTTTGGGTGAAAGTACCTGTCGCAGGGTTGTAGAGCTCAGCGCTAGCTACCGGAGCAGCCCCTTCCTCTCCCCCAACGATTAAAACCATCCCGTTATTGAGCAGGGTGGCCGTGTGGGTATCGCGTGCGGTATTTAGGCTCCCACTGTCAATGAATCCTCCTGGACCGGCCTTCGATGGGACAGGGCTTGAGAGGAGTAGGGTAGTTAGAGCAAAAGCAACAGTCCAGACTCTTCGAGTCTTCGAACACATGGTGACCTCCTGAGGACGGAATTGTCGGGCTGGACTCGGACACGCGGAAAACGAAAGGGCTTAGCTAGGCCTGAAACTAGAGGACACAACACTCGTAGCACTAGGAAAAAGCGAGTTCAAGCAAAATATTCGTTAAATTGTTTGAAAGCTTGTTTTACGCCGGCAAGGGCCCGCCGATGGTGGTATTCGGCGGCAGGGGCTGCACGTTGGGCGCTGAGGGCGCTCCCGCGGCCACAGCGGGCTGGAACCTCCGGAAAACCACCAGCGAAATTGCGCCGAGGCCCCAGAGCGCCGCGCCGTACTTAAACACCCAGCCCACGTGGGGAATCATCGTGAAAAGCCTGACAATCAGCACGCCCACGCACATGCGCCCGACGAGCGGCCACAATTCTCTTGTTCTGCCCATTAGCCACTGCCCAATCAGCGCACCAACGACCACAAGCCCAAAATGCAGCGCCCCATACCACAAAGCCAGCGTCGAAAGTCCGACGAAAAGACCGACGACGGTAACGCAAGTGATGCACGCGGCAATGGGGAGGCCGAATCCGACAAGCACCGCCA
>QHYL01000158.1 GCA_003224105.1 Acidobacteriota bacterium
CAGCACTGCCGAAGAGCAGGTAGCGGAGTTCCACAAAATCATGCTCATGGTCTATCTGGCGATGATTGTGCTGAGCGCGGTGGGGCTGCTGATCGGGGGCGTAGGCGTGATGAACATTATGCTCGTCAGCGTGACGGAACGGACGCGCGAAATCGGTATTCGCAAAGCGATTGGCGCAAGGAGCGGGGACATTACCTGGCAGTTCCTGTTGGAAGCCATGACGCTGACAGGCGCTGGCGGCGTACTCGCGCTCGTGTTGGTAAATGGGCTCGTTCTTCTAGTGCGCTTGACGTTGAAGTGGCCGGGAAGCGTGCCCTTGTGGGCTGTGGTCGCCGGAATCCTGGTGAGCGTCAGCGTGGGGCTTATTTTCGGCGTGTGGCCAGCCATGAAGGCCTCCAGGCTGGATCCTGTCGAAGCGCTGCGGTACGAATAGCGCGTAGCTGCTACCAAAGTTGTTGACGAGAAACTACCTAGCCGCCGCAATTTATTGATTGGAAGTGGGAACGTGTGCTAAGTGGAGCACGCTTGCGGATTGGTTGGAAGGTGAATTCTGCGAGTCAGCGGGACGATTTAGAGCGGCCACGGCAACTCTTCCAGAATGAATAATGCGTGGTTGAGTTTCTTTCTTCTCGGATTGCTTGGAGGTTTCGTCCGAATTGTCTGCCTGGGGTTCAACCGCCCGGATCTGCTTCGTGTAGCTGAACGCTTCGTAAGGCACGCCGGGACGATAGTAAGAAGGTGGCGGGGCTGGGACATCTCCAAAGTGCGCCCGGAGCGCGCGTGGGATCTGGAGGGAAACCGTGAGCAGCAGGCCGGCGGCGGCCACCATCCAAACCTCGCGATGTTTGGACGGTTGCATCCACCACGAACTTTTTCCGGTTGCTAGAGCAGGAGGCCGGCGCCGCGCGCGTGTGTAGGGATAGAGAAACGTGACCAGTTGTTGGAAAGAATCGAAGCGTTCCAGCGGATTTTTTGCCAGGCAACGAGCGATGACGCGATCGAGTTCCGGCGGCACGGCCGGATTTAGTTTCGAAGGCGGCAGCGGCTCCACATAAAGAATTTCCGAGCAGACCGCGCCGACGGTATCCCCATTGAAGGGGCGTGCCCCGGTCAGCAGTTCATAAAAGACAATGCCGAATGAGAATTGATCGGAGCGCTGATCCTGCGTTGCGCCCAGGATTTGTTCCGGCGCGAAGTAAGCTGGCGTCCCCTTCACGCGCTCGGATCCGGAAATCTGCGTGGCCAGTTGCGCGATTCCAAAGTCGCCCAGCTTTACCTTCTCCTCTGGAGTTACAAAAATGTTTCCGGTCTTAATGTCGCCGTGGATGATTCCCGTGCGATGCGCGAGGGCGAGGGCGCGAGCAATATCCGCGGCCCAGGTGCAGGCGCGTTGCAGGGGTAGCGAATGAGATTCCAGGTGTTCTTCCAACGTCGTACCTGCGACGTATTCCATCACCAGGAACGGTGTGCCTTCTTCATTGATGCCCACGTCGTAGAGCTGCACGATGGCGGGGTGGGAAAGCTGGCCGATCAATCGCGCTTCGCGCAGGAATTGTTCCTCGAGGTCCTCGCCAAAACTGTGAATGAAAGTCTTCAGGGCCACGGTGCGGCCAATGACGTTGTCCCGCGCCCGTTCCACATGGCTCGTGGTCCCCGACCCGATGCATTCCAGGGCTTCGTAACGGCTTTTGTTGAGTGTGATCATCAGGCTGAGCGCAAGAGGCGGCCTGCGCGGTCGCGTAACCCGTTCCCATGGCCATTGCCGTTGGATTGCGCCGCTGGGCCCGGAATCGGAGTGTGCCGCGCGAGTGGGAAAAGTTCCTGCGCGAGAGTTTCCGCGTTCGAATAGCGGCTCGCCGGATCCTTCGCCATGCAGCGCGCCACAATGTCGTCGAACGCCGCGGGGAGCGAACGATTCGCATGCGACGGTGGAAGTGGAGTCGAAGAAAGCACGCGTGTGCAGATACCCTGCAGGGAGTCGGCATCAAACGGCCGCTGGCCGGTCACCATTTCATAAAGAACGATGCCGAGGGAGAATATGTCCGAGCGCGCGTCTTGTGGTTTGCCCACAATCTGTTCGGGACACCAGTAGGCCGGTGTTCCCGCAAGAGCCGTGGTCTTCGTATCATGGCTGGCAAGCCGTGCCATGCCAAAGTCCATCAGCTTCACGCGGCCGTCCTCGGTGAGCAACATGTTTGCTGGCTTGACATCGCCGTGAATGACACCCTTGCGATGCGCCACGCCTAACGCGCTTGCCACTTGCCCGGCCCAAGCGCAAGCTTTCTGAAAGGGAATGCTGTGCTTGTCCAGAATGCGATCGAGTGGCTGACCCTCGAGGTATTCCATCACGAGATAAGGCGTATGGCTTGCTTCGTCAATGCCCATGTCATGCAGAGTGATGATTGCAGCGTGGGAAAGTTGGCCTACCACTCGCGCTTCTTGAATGAAGCGCTGACGGGCTTCTCCATGAGCCAGTTCCTTTGGGAAGAGCTTAATGGCCACCAAACGGCCAATCAGTGGATCGTGGGCACGGGCCACGCGCCCATGGGCTCCTGCGCCGATGATTTCTAGAATTTCGTAGCGTCCGATTTGCATCGCTGTCTCTCCCTCAGAAAGACTTTTGCAATCGAGTGTTCAAGGCTAAAGGAGCCGACGCAGGGGCGGAATGAAGCAAGGGTAACGTTTTGGCGGGGTACGGTAGTACTAGGAGAAAAAGGGAAGTACAGGTCCTAACTTGCTCTAAACAAGCACCTTACAAGATCAGCTCAGAGAAGGACAGGTGTTCCCTGGCCGCCGGCAACCGCACTACCGCCTCAGTGCGAAGGTCCCTGCGCCAGCGGTGCAAGCGCCGACGCGGAACGCAGGTGATTCGGAAAGTCGCGGATAAACTTCTTCATGGAGGGATGCCAGAAGCCGTTGAAACCGAAGAAATACATCTCACTCATCGCTTGTTCGGGCGTCCATTTGTCGACGGACATGCGGTAGCTGGCCACGAAAACGCCGGTGCGGTCGTCCCCAAAACGGCAATGCACAAAGACTTTTCTGTGCGGATCGTCGCGGAATAATGCCAGGAATTGCGCCACCTGTTCATCGGTCGGTGGGGACCATCCGCTGACCGGCAGGTGCACAAAGCGCATGCCCAGCGATTCGGATTCCTTGCGTTCCCATTCGTATTTTTCGCGGTCTTCTCCGCGCAGATCCACAATCGTTGTGATGCCCAGCTTTTTCAACTCGGCGAGCCCGTTTTCTTTCGGCTGCGCGCCGCGGAAGAGAACGTCATTGATTTTTCCCGCATTGTGAATTCCCTCGATGTGCAGTTTCTCCCCGTGAATTGGCTGAACGGCGGCGGGAGCGGCCGGCTGCGCGGAAGCATTTTCTTGCGCAAGTAGTTGCGAAGAAAGAAGTCCCAGCAAAATCACAGCAAGAAGAGTTCGCTTCATCATGGGTTCGATGCAAGTAGTGTAGCGCGAGGAGAAACTGTGCAAAAAGTGTTGAAGCGCCTCGGGTGCAGCGGAAAAGGGACCACTACAAATAGACATTGGTACCAAAATATCAACCATACTTTGCGTTTTTCTCTTGACAGGGTTTTCGCATCCGTTGATACTGCGATTCCAGATTCGGGGGACGTGGGAGCGCCAGACGGACCGAGTCGAGTAGATAGAAGGTCCGTGCGCCCACGGGTAGCAGCCCGGTTCTTAGCGAAAAATCGAGCGCGAAGGGCTTGTTCCGCATATGGAAGTGGCGGAGCGCCTGCTGTGAGGCTGAGTGAGTCTGAATAACCGGCCAGCGGCGGCGCATGGGCGTTTCGTGACAGTTGGCTCGCGACTGCTCGGCAGTCGCCTTTTTTTCGCTGGTACCCTTTCACGAACCCCAATTGAACGGACTTCGCTTCACCTCCAGGCTTGAAGCGAAGCGCGGTCCCCGACAGGGGAGTAAACTAGTAGGGTCCCCCCGCAAGCTGGCGGGATCCGAGGCGCGGGAGGGACAAATGGCAACCGTGAAACATGCTCTGAGCGAAAATTCGCCAGCGACGGATGCGGCTGTGGAGAAAAGGGCCGCACGCGCGGGGAAAGGTCTGGCCTTTCCGCGGCACTTCACCGACGGGAAGAAGGCGCCCTTCGACGCTGTCGAATGGGAAAAGCGCGTCGCCCTCATCGGCAACGAAAAGGGCGTGACCATCTTCCGCCAGGAAGATGTCGAAGTACCAAAAAGTTGGTCGCAAACCGCCACGAACATTGTCGCGAGCAAGTATTTTCACGGCAAGATGGGCACTCCCGATCGCGAATCGTCGGTCCGCCAACTGATCGGACGGGTGGCCAATACCATTGTTCGCTGGGGTGAACAAGGCGGATATTTCACCGATGCCGCCTCACGCGATGCCTTCCGCGACGAACTGACGCATCTGCTGGTCGAGCAGAAGATGGCCTTCAATTCCCCGGTGTGGTTCAACGTGGGCGTTCAGGCCAAGCCGCAATGCTCTGCGTGCTTCATCAACTCCGTCAGGGACGACATGGGCTCTATCATGGACTTGGCGAAGACCGAAGGCATGTTGTTCAAGTGGGGCTCGGGAACCGGGACGAATTTCTCCACGCTGCGTGGCAGCAAGGAGACGCTCTCCGGCGGCGGCATTGCCTCCGGCCCTGTCAGCTTCATGAAGGGCTTCGATGCTTTCGCGGGCGTGATCAAGAGCGGCGGCAAGACGCGGCGCGCCGCAAAAATGGTCATCCTTAACGTCGACCACCCCGACATCGTCGAGTTCATTGAATGCAAGATGAAGGAAGAGCGCAAGGCCCACGTGCTGATTGAGCAGGGCTACGACAGCTCGATTGACGGCGACGCCTACGCCTCTATCTTTTTCCAGAATGCCAACCACTCCGTGCGCGTGACCGATGACTTTATGCGTGCGGTGGTCGAAGACAAGGATTGGTGGACGAAGAACGTCCACGATGGCCAGCCCGTGGACAAGCTCCGCGCGCGCGACCTGATGATGAAGATTGCGGACTCCACGTGGCACTGCGGCGACCCGGGCATGCAGTACGACACCACCGTGAACCGCTGGCACACCTGCAAGAGCACCGCGCGCATCAACGCCAGCAATCCTTGCTCGGAATACATGTTCTTGGACGACACGGCATGCAACCTTGCGTCGCTGAACCTCATGAAGTTCGTTACCACGAGCGGCCAGTTCGATGTGCCGGCGTTCAAGCATGCCGTGGACGTGACCATCACGGCGCAGGAAATCCTGGTGGACAACGCGAGCTACCCCACACCGAGGATTGCCGAGAATTCGCACAATTTCCGCCCGCTAGGGCTCGGCTACGCCAACCTCGGCGCGCTACTGATGTCCATGGCGCTGCCGTATGACTCGCAGGAAGGGCGCGACATGGCCGGCGCCGTCACCGCCCTGATGTGCGGCGAGGCTTACGCACAATCGTCGCGCATTGCGGAGCGCAAGGGCGCATTCCCCGGTTACGAGGTGAATCGCGAACCGATGCTCGACGTCATTCGCATGCATCGCGAAGCCATGCGCGGCATTCAGCCCTGGATTGCGACACCACGGGCATCGAGCCGGATCTGGCGCTGGTGAAATACAAGAAGCTCGTCGGTGGCGGGCTCATCAAGATTGTCAACAACACCGTTCCGCAAGCGCTGATGAAGCTCGGCTACACGCCCGAGCAGTCCAGCGAAATTGTCTCTTACATTGACAAGAACGGAAAAATCGAAGGCGCGCCGTACCTGAAAGAGGAGCATTTGCCGGTCTTCGATTGCTCGCTCGCGCCGCAGGGTGGAGGGCGCTCCATCAATTGGACCGGCCACGTGAGGATGATGGCGGCCGCGCAGCCGTTCCTTTCGGGCGCCATCTCGAAGACCATCAACATGCCCGAGGAGTCCACTGTCGAAGACGTCATGAACGCTTACATCGAATCGTGGCGGCTGGGTCTGAAGGCCGTGGCTGTCTACCGCGACAATTCGAAACGTTCGCAACCCCTCAGCGCGGCGAAGGACGCCAAGAAGAAAGCTGAAGCGGCGCCCGCGACTGGAGCCGCCGAACCCATGCAGCACGAACTCTTTGCGCGCGCGCAGCGGGAGAAAATGCCCTATGAGCGCGCTTCCGTCACTCACAAATTCAGCGTGAGCGGCCACGAAGGCTACATCACCGTGGGCAAGTACGACGACGGTCGTCCCGGCGAAGTGTTCATCAAAATGGCCAAGGAAGGCTCAACGCTTTCGGGCGTGATGGACGGCTTGGCGCTGACCATCTCTCTCGGCCTGCAATATGGCGTGCCGCTGAAGGTCTTCGTGGACAAGCTGCTCAATACGCGCTTCGAGCCTTCGGGGATCACCGCGAATCCCAACATCCGCTTCGTTTCGTCCGTGCTGGATTACATCGCGCGCTGGCTCGGCGGACGCTTTATTTCTTCGGATTACCTGAAACTCAATGGCGGTGCGGCCCACACTGAGAATTCCGGGCCCGGTGTACTTCCTCCGGCAATTCTTTCGGCGCTGGCTTCTCTTCCCGCACCGTCAACTGCGGCCAAACCGACTAACGCGCATGAAGGCGCGCCGACCTGCAGCGAGTGCGGCATGCTGATGGTGCCCAACGGCGCTTGCTACAAGTGCGAAAACTGTGGCAGCACCAGTGGCTGCAGCTGAGCGCCGAATCTCGCTAAGCCAAGTTCCGGGATGAGCCAAATCCAAAGAAAGGAAACCTCGGGCAAGCCGTGAAAACGCCAACACGATGAGCGCACACCCTTCCGGTGCAGGTGTAGCTGCGCGGCTCGCCCCGGCCCAGCCCAAAACCCGCGGTTTCCTCCACATTGACCGTCATGGCGCCAGCCCCCGGGCCATTTATGTCGTCACCTATCATCGGCTGAACAACAACGGCATCCGTCCCAAGCCTGTCGAGGCCGTGGGCGCGCAGGCCCTCATCGAATT
>QHYL01000159.1 GCA_003224105.1 Acidobacteriota bacterium
CCACTTTTCGCAGCTTAAGCAAGGTGTCCCTTTTGCTCCTCTATTGCGTGCTTCGTAGTTCGATGCGATTCGCCCGTGCGCTGTTCGCCAGCCGGGTCCAGGAATAAAGTACGCAATAAGAGACGGCTTCGTTTGCCTCGAGGGGAGGGTCTTTCGAGCGTCAGGTCAGTCCCACACCCTGGGACCGCCCGCAAAGCCGGTCCCGTATGAACCGACTCGAAAACGTTTGGCAGGTTCCTGTTCAGAGCCTAGCCGCCTGGCGCAAGGATGGCGGTACAAAAAAAACTTAACACGATGTTTCTATCGTGTAAAGCCTTATGCTAGCCATTGTGGTGCTTGTGGCAACGGCGCAATCTGAGGGCGGGGGACATTGACGAGACGACCCGGCGCTCCTAGACTATTGCTTATGGAAGTTCCTCTCACAGAGGATCAGATCACGCAACTCGCTCAAGTGGCCAAGGCGAAAGGTCGCACTACCGATGAGCTTGCGCAGGAAGTTCTCGCTCGCTACCTCGAGGAAGAGGCCCGTTTTGTCGAGGCTGTGAGGCTCGGCGAAGCTCAATTGGAGCGCGGGGAGTACCTCAGTCACGAAGAAGTCGGTCAGCGCATTAAACGCCTAAGCCATCCCTGATGGAAGTGCATTGGTCTTTCGAAGCCTTCCGCGATTTGGAACGCATTTTCGAGCGCATCCATAAGGAGAATCCTGAAGCTGCACGCGACGTCATCAGCACTCTGTATGAGGGTGCTCGGCACTACGCGACTTTCCGAATCGCGGTCGCCTGGGCCGAATGAAAGGCCGCCGCGAATTGGTGTTTCCGCCGCTTCCTTATATTGTCGTGTATCAAGTTAAAGAGAGGGCTGTCGAGATCTCGCGTGTTTATCACGCTGCCCAGGACTGGCCCTAGTTCGTAATCCAGGGCGCCACAGCTTAATCCTGCTCTTCGATTGATAGACAAATTCGCTCGCCTTGGCTGTCTTATTCTTGAGAGCCAACATGCAGGCCACGCGCACTGATGCTGCCGAGATCGAGCTTTCCTACCGCCGCTATGGTTCGGCGCTCTTGCTCTTTGCCGCCGCCCTTACGGGCGAGCGGAGCCGCGCGCAGGACGCGGTTCATCAAGTTTTCTTAAAGCTGCTGCAGAGCGGAAGTCTGCGCGATGCTCTGGACACAAAGGCGTACCTGTTCACCTGCGTGCGCAACGCCATCCTGAATGAACGAAAGGCTCGCCGGCGCGACGTTGCCCTCGACCCGGAATGCGCCTGGTTCGAGCCGCCGCATCGAGACTTTGCCGCCGAGCTGAACCTGCGCCACGCGCTATGGGAGCTTCCCGAAGACCAGCGGGAAGTCACCATTCTTCATATTTGGGGCGAACTCACCTTCGCCCAAATCGCGGAAGTTCTAAGCATCAGCTTGAATACCGCAGCCTCGCGCTACCGCTACGCGCTGGCCAAACTACGCGAGGCCCTGTGTGCCAAGGAGGACTGTCGTGCCCATTCTTGATGACGAGCAATTCGAGCGTTATTTGAAGGAGTTTCGCCCTCTCGCTCCGGAATCGCTGCAAATCGAAAAGCGGCCCGGCAAAGCGCGGCGTCGTTTTGTGGTAACGATGTGGGCGTCGGCCTGCGCGGCGTCCCTTCTCCTCGCATTCCTGTTGTGGCATCGCCCCAGGCCATCTCAGCCTGCAAGTGCCCCGCAGTTTGCAGGCTCTCAGTCACTGACTATTGGCCGCGCAAACGCCCTGCTGGTTCACGCGCCTTCCCTCAAGGAAGCATTCGACGATCTTTCATTCCAGCCCCAACCTGCCTCGCAGCCCGAAGGCAAACAGAGTGCGCTTGCCGCGCTCAGTAAGGAGAACATCAAACTATGAAAGCTCTGCGTTTCGTTTCACTCATCATTCTTTGCGCAGCCCCAATTGGCTCCGCGATTGCGCAGCAAAACGGGCAGCTCGGCCAGAATGCCGCGCTGCGTTACTGGTCGGCGTTCGCGGAAATGCAGGATTCCGCGGTTACTGATCAACAAGCCAAGGAGCTGAATGCCATTCTCGACGGTACGGCTCCATACTCTGATTTGAAATATCGCGAACTCGCCGAAAAGAATCGCCCCGCCGTTGAAACCATGGCGCGCGGTACGGCAATCCCGAATTGCGATTGGGGTATCGATTACGCCCTCGGGCCGGACGCGCCCGTGGAGTACGCTCGCAAGGCCTTGGCTCTGGGCCGATTCAATGTGCTCTACGCCTTTCACCTTCTGCAAAACGGCGATAAAGACGGTGCGGTCCGCGCGATAGCCGCAGGCGTGCGCTTCTCGCATGACGTCGCCAACGGCGGAACGCTCTTTGCCACGCTTGTGGCCAAAAACCTTCTTGCCACTCACATCCGAGCCATGGCGTTTGCTTTGCACATGGAACAACTATCTTCCGGGCAAAAGTCGGTATTGCAAAAACCACTGAGCCAACTCCCGCCAGACGGCCTCGATTGGCAGGCTGCCGTGAAGCAAGAATTTGAAATTCCCGTGCCGGGACTCGACGCAAAGGCTTTTTCGGCTTTGGCACAAATCTCAACCGCCTATCAGAACGTGGTCAATAACCCGGCAGCCTTGTCAGGGCTCCAGCAGATGATTTCAGCTGCGCCGCAGCCGGTTCGGGACCTGATTCCCAATCCTCAGCGTGTCTTGGCCGAAAAGCAGGATCTTGCCGACCAACTTCGCCAGATGCGCTCGCTACTGCAATGATTCAAAGCCAGGCGGCGAAAGCAACTCGCGCCGCCCGGCTGATTTGTCCGGGCCTTTGAATCAGGCTTGTCTGCCATCTCACTGAAAAAGATCATTCACCTTCCAATTTCCAAACCACGGGCGGAACGCCACAACACCATCTCGCGCCGCATCGAAAGCCTTCTCCATCTTTTGCATCTGATCCGCAGTGAATTGGGATTTGTGGCATTCCAGGCCAAGGTGATACGCCCCTTGGTCCTTTTGCGTGAACGGCACGCGCACGGTAAGGAAGCTCGCGTCAGTGGTGTGCCAATGAATTCCGGCGGTCCAGATGCTATTCACCGTTTTGAGTTGCTCCGCAGTAAGCCCCGGGTACAGCAGCTTTACCGTTCCACCCACCGACTGCACCACTTGTGTTACGGCGTCCGAAACCAGCCGGTGATCCGGGTGGCCGTAGCCGCCCTCCGGTCCCCACGTAATCATCACTTGCGGATTCACTTTCGCAATCAGCTTCTCGACATTGTCCGCCACCGCCTGAATATTTTGGCTGAGGGGATTTGTGATCGCTCCCAGCTCTCCGTCGTTCAGCTCAAACAAAATAGGTGTTTCGATTCCCAGTTGTTTGCAAGCGCACGCAATCTCCTCTCTTCGCACTCTCGCCAGTGGCTCACCCGCGGGAATTCCAGCATGTTCGTTGGTCCCTTTTTCGCCCTTGGTCGCTATGGCCAGGTAAACTTTGGCGCCTTCTCGCGCATAGCGGGCCAGCACCGGGGACACCGTCGTCTCATCGTCAGGATGAGCAAAGACCGCCAGGATGACCCGTGATCCTTGCTGTGCCTCAACGCTTGTAGCGCCAAGCAAAAGAAAGAAAAACGCCAGTTTTTTCATAAGTCCTCCCGTCGCGCTCTTGGATCCTGCAGTTCTTATCACAACGCTATTCTAAACTCTTCTCTTCGAAACGCACCAAGCACATCGCACGTCCATCATTATGACTCGCTTGATATGGCATTGGAGCGCTAGCCGTTTTGATCGCGTATCGAGAGGGAGCCATGGGTCCGGGCTGGAAAAATCCCCTGAAGAACCCCCTGAAGAGCCAAGGTTGCGTGGCTTTTCTCACTTCGGCCTGCCTGTTTGCCGGCGGCTGCAGCTCCATGAAAGTCAAAATGGGCTGGCGCGTGGACCTGAACCAGACCCCCATTTCCTCCATCCAGGCCAGCCTGCCCAAAGGCCCGGCCATCGCGCCCGGCCAGAAGTCGCCGCTCGTCGTCGCCCTCACCGAGCCGAACGGCCAAGTATTGCTCACCGAAGGGCAAGGCGCGGGCAAGGTGATGTGGAAGGATCTGCAAATCACTGCAACCGTGGTTCTCGCCGACGAGCACGGGATTCTGTCTTTTCCGGAAGATCCCCGAGCCAGCTTCGGCAAAGTCGGACATGTCGTCGTTACCGTCCTCAGCCGGCCAAACTTGCATGCCGAACTCGACGTTACCGTTCGCTACGATGTCGCTTTCTACTCCGATTTCTCCGGCCGCCCTGGCATGAGCGGACTGAATGGTTCTGATGGATTGAGCGGCATAAGCGGCACCTCCGGCTCGATGGACCCGAATAATCCTTCCCCGGGCGGAGATGGCTCGAATGGAACAAACGGCTCCGATGGAAAGGACGGCGACCCCGGAGGCAGCGCGCCCCCCATCGACGTTCGCCTGGCGCTCCAGCCAGAGACGCATCCGCTTCTCCAGGTGAGCGTATCCGCCCCTGGTCATCGCAGGTTGTATTTAGTGGATCCCAAGGGAGGTTCGCTGACCGTCAAAGCCGATGGCGGGCCGGGAGGCTCCGGCGGTCATGGCGGTCGTGGTGGCCGCGGAGGTTCCGGCGGCATCGGAACGCCAAGCGGCCATGACGGCTCCAACGGTTTGGATGGGCGAAACGGCTTTGATGGCCCGCAGGGGAAGGGCGGACTCATCACTGTGACCTATGATCCCCAAGTCCGGCCTTTTCTTGGCGCCCTCCACTTGTCCAGCCGCAACGGACCCGCGCCAATTTACAAAGAGGCTCCGGTTAGCCCAATTTGGTAAATTACCACCCGCGTCCTCATTCATATCGCAATACGACGACAGGATCTACGCCCATCGCGCGGCGTGCGGGAACCGCGCACGCCACCAGCGCAATGCCTGCCAGCAAAGCCATGACCCCTGCCAGCACCACCGGATCGTAGGGCCGGACCCCGTAGATTTGGCTGGCCACCCCTTTCTGCAGAAGTGCCGCGCCTACAATCCCTAAAACAAAACCCATGGCCACGAGCTTGAATCCCTCCTGCAAAACCAGGCGCAAAATCCCCGCCCGCGAACTGCCGAGCGCCACGCGAATCCCAATTTCCCGAGTACGCTGCGCTACCAGGTAAGCCAGCACGCCATAAATTCCCAGCGACGCCAGAAACAACGCCACTCCGCCGAAGGCGTTGGCCAGCAGCATCGAAGTCCGGCGAGACGCCAAAGAAAGGTCAATGCGCTCGGACATCGAG
>QHYL01000160.1 GCA_003224105.1 Acidobacteriota bacterium
CAAAAATTGGCGGAAAGAGGCAACGAAAGCCTCGGACCGGGCGAAACACTTTTATTGTTGCAGGGAGAGGCGAGAGTGCGCAGAATTGTCTGACTTGAAACGATTCAAATTGACGGACCCCATCGCATCATAGATTTGTCTCCAAAAAGGAGAATGGCTTGGACAAAGAAAGCAGCGCAAGTTCCGCGCCACGGCTGAAGCGCTCGCTTACGCTGTGGGATTTGATTTTGTATGGCGCGATTGTGCTTCAGCCGGTCGCGCCGATGTCGGCGTTTGGAGCGCTGAGCGATCGCGGGCGCGGACATGTCGTAACCGCGGTCCTGACCGCCATGGTGGCAATGCTCTGCACCGCCTTCAGTTACGGCAAAATGGCGAGTGTTTACCCGAGCGCAGGCTCCGCATTCACTTATGTGGCGCAGGAGATTCATTCTTCTGCGGGATACATTACCGGATGGAGCATGGTCATGGATTACATTGTGAATCCGTTGATCTGCACCATCTGGTGCGCGGGACAGGCGCACGAATTTGCGCCGGGCATCCCCGTATGGGGCTGGAAGATCTTTTTTGCAGTGGTGTTCACGCTCCTGAATCTTCAGGGAATCAAGACTTCGGCGCGCGTCAACGCCGGGCTGGCTGCGGGCATGAGCGCTGTGGTGGTAGTGGTTTTTGTAACTGCGATCCGCTACATCCTGGGGCATCCGCACAGCGATCCGGGATTTTTCACGCGCCCGTTTTACGATCCGCAAACCTTCACAGTGGACAATTTATTTGGATGCACATCGCTAGCGGTGCTGACGTACATCGGGTTTGATGCTATCTCGACGCTTTCCGAAGAGGCGGAAAATCCCAAGCGAAATATCCTGCTGGCCACGGTGCTGAGCTGTGTGGTGATTGGATTCTTGTCCGCAGCGGAAGTTTATGTGGCGCAATTGGTGTGGCCGGCGTCACAGCCGTTTCCTGACGCGGACACAGCGTATGTTTATGCCGCAGCGCGAACGTGGGCGCCGCTTTTCAGCATTGTCGGGTTTACTTTGCTGGTGGCCAACTTCGGTTCAGGAATGGGAGCGCAAATTGGCGCGGCGCGCTTACTCTATGGCATGGGAAGAAGCAACGCACTGCCCAAGTCGTTCTTTGGCGCAGTCGATCCGAAGCACCATATTCCGAAAAATAATGTGATCTTCATCGGTGTCATCGTTCTGGTTGGATCTTTTTTCCTAACCTACGGCCGCGGCATCGAATTGCTGAACTTCGGAGCGTTGATCGCTTTTGTGGGTGTTAACGCGTCTGCGTTCATGCGCTATTTTGTGCGAGCGCCGGAGAAGAAGGTGATGAATTTCATTGTTCCCGTGCTGGGCTCCTTCATCTGCGCCGGTTTGTGGTGGAACCTGAGCGTAAAAGCGAAAATCCTGGGTTCCATCTGGATGCTTGTGGGAATTGCGTTTGGCGTATGGAAGACGCGCGGATTCCGGGAGCAACTTTCGTTTGAGGTGCCGCCGGAGTGAGCGGAAAAGTCAAGATGGTCACGATGCGAGACGTGGCGCAGGCCAGCGGTTTCTCTCCCGCCACGGTTTCTATCGTGCTGAACAATGCGCCGCTGGCGCGCTACATCGCTCCCGCCACAAAAAAACGGATTGAAGACGCGGCCAAAAAACTGGGCTACCGGCCCAATGCCATGGCGCGATTTTTGCGCAGCCGGCGAAGCCAGACCGTTGGCGTGATGATTTTCGATATTACCGACCCTTTTTGCACGCCGGTATTACGCGGGATCGAGAACGCGCTTTATCAATCTTCCTACGTACCGATTTTTGCCGACGCGCACAACCAGCGAACGCGCTTCGAGCGCTACCTCGAAATGCTTCTCGAGCATCACGTGGAAGCGCTGATCGTAGTCGCTAACTGGCTCTTCGTAGACATCCAGCTCCTGGCGGACCTGAGCAAGAGAAACATTACGGCGGCGACGATTGGCTGGGAAGTGCCAGGGGATTCCGTGAGCTCGGTGATGGTGGATAACGAAGCGGGCGGACGGCTGGCGCTCGAACACCTTTATCACCTGGGGCACCGCAAAATCGCAGCCATTCGCGGACCCAAAATGTTGATTGACAGCGGGCCGCGATGGAAAGGCATTCAGAAGTTTGCGCATTCAGTGGGATTGGAAATCGATCCATCGCTCGTTGTGCAACTGCCCGATGAATTGGAAGCTAACTCGGGATTCGAGGGCGGCTACCGGTTCACCGAGGAACTGCTGGAGAGGAAGAAGAAGTTCACGGCCGTGTTGGCGTTCGACGATTTGACGGCGTTTGGCGCGATTCGAGCCCTTACCAAGGCAGGCGTCAAGGTGCCGGAACAATGTTCTGTTGTAGGGTTCGACGATGTGCCGCTGTCGGCGTTGGCGGCTCCTTCGTTGACGACGGTGCGGCAGCCGCTGGAAGCCATGGGAAACATGGCCGTGAACCTTGTGGTCGAGGGCATCAAGGCGGGCCTGGAAAAGCGCGATTGGAGCATTTCGCGGCATAAGATGACGCCGGAATTAGTAATTCGAGACTCGACGAGGGCGATGCTGACCGCTGCTGACGATTGAGCAACGTTGTCGATGCCAACTCCCACCTCGTGGGTAAGTGAGCTATTTGGCTGCGGGCAAGAAGGCCTGGGGAGCGTGGAGGAATTGCAAGCCGGGCGTTTCCGTCCCCACGTGAATCCGCTGGAAGCGGCCTTTCGATCCTCCGCTGCCTCTGAAGGTCAAAAGATACTGATTACGGAAATGCGTCGACAGTTCGTCGAGGTAGGGCTTGAAAGTGACCGGCTCATTGGTTCCCAGATAGTAGGATTCGGCTCCGGTTGATTCAGCGAGGCGGCTGAGATCATTCTGCCCCCGGAAGGCACGGAACCACCGGTGGCCCAAGTGGCCGGCATCGGGATAATAGAGGGACCAGACGTTGATGTTCTCTTTCTGCGCGCGCTCAAAGGCGGATTGCACGTCCGGGCTTTCCGGGAAGTTGCCATGGAAATAATCGATTCCCGATGAGAGCAGCAAAATGGAGCGGCGCTCCGTAGGCCCGGCAGGCAAGCGCTTCACTAGATCGAGCAGAGAGAGATAGGGACTGGAGAACGCGCCGGGACCGATCGGAATACGCAAGGCCTTGGCAGCGAGTTCGTGATTGTTGGTAAAATCCTGCGCGACCAGCGCAGCGCCGTTACGAGCGTAAGACACGGAGATGTAAGTCGTCTCCGGCTGGGCGTTGAAAAATTCCTTCAAATCATTCCACTGGCTGGCTACTTCAGTGTCCAGTGAATCATCGATCAGGACGGCAAGATACAGTTTTTCGCCGCGCCGCCAATTGGCGATCTGCGTCCGCTCTTTGTTCACGAAGAGCTGCACATCCTCCTTGTTGATAGCCGGTGGAGGGGCATCTTTCTTGCCGAGGGCGGTCACGGTCATCGTGACGCCGCCAGGCCCCGCAGCCGAAGCGCTGGGCGCCTGAAATGTCGACAGGAAAGCGAACGCACCAATAGCAAGCGTAAAACAGCCACGTCTCAACATGTTTATGCTCCTTCTCCCTTGCTCCTAATGAATTAGATGCGGGCCGGAACTTCAAAGAGGCATGCTCGATCCGAAGCTCTTAGGAGGCCGGACTAGAGGTTGATTTCCCCGCTCCAAAACATGGCACGGCGTAGTATGCTGCGGCGCGGCAAAAGAGGCGGGCTTCGGTGAAAAACTACGTTGGGGCGATCGATCAGGGAACGACGAGCACGCGGTTTATGGTGTTTGACCAGGCGGGCCGCGTGGTCGCACTGGCTCAGAAAGAGCACGAGCAGATTTATCCAAAACCCGGATGGGTGGAGCACGACGCGCTGGAAATTCTCCGGCGCACCGAGGAAGTGATTGCAGAGGCGCTGGCGCAACGCGGCTTGCGCGCTTCGGATTTGGCGGCGATCGGCATCACCAATCAGCGCGAGACCACTGTGGTTTGGGAGCGCAAAACCGGAAAGCCCGTTGCGAATGCGATCGTCTGGCAAGACACGCGAGTGGCCGATGAGGTGAGGCGGTTTTCCGCAGCGGCAGGGCAGGACCGCTTCCGCGCGGAGACCGGGCTGCCGCTCAGCATGTACTTCAGTGGGCTGAAGCTGCGCTGGCTGTTGCAGAATGTTACCGGCGCGAAGGAAAAAGCCGCAGCCGGAGAACTGCTCTTCGGAAATATCGATACGTTTCTGCTGTGGAACCTCACAGGAGGCGCCCAGGGCGGAGTGCACGCAACCGACATGACGAACGCTAGCCGCACGCAGCTCCTTAACATAAGAACGCTTGATTGGGACGAGAAGCTGTTGGCTGCGTTTGAGATTCCGCGAGCCGTGCTGCCGCAAGTGCGCTCGAGCAGCGAGATTTATGGCGAGGCTTCCCTTGCAGCTATAGACAGCGTTCCGGTTGCGGGAATTCTCGGGGATCAACAGGCGGCACTGGTGGGGCAGGCGTGTTTTCGTCCAGGTGAGGTGAAGAACACTTACGGCACAGGCTGCTTTTTG
>QHYL01000161.1 GCA_003224105.1 Acidobacteriota bacterium
GGGCTCGCTCACGGTGAAAGCGCAGTGATTCGGACTTGCATCGGAGTTTTGCTGGCGGGCGCAAGCGCATTTTGTTCGGTGGCTGGAACCGATCCTCCTCCGCCCGAATTTTTCCGAGTGTTGAAGCCGCCTCTGTCATCGGGGCCGCGCATCACGCCGTACTTGCGGTATCAGGCGGAACAAGCGCGGAAGGATGATGAAGCTCGCCAAAGAGCCTGGGACGCGATACATGACGAAACCCGCTTGCGCAAGATTCAAGGGGAGTTGCGGCAAAAGCTTCTGCAGATGATTGGCGGATTGCCCGCCGTGAAGACGGACCTGCACGCTGAAATCACCGGCAGGATCCCGATGGATGGGTTCACCATCGAAAAGCTCGTTTTCCAAAGCTTGCCGGGCATTTATGTTACCGCGCTGGTTTACGTTCCGAACGACCACACGAGCAAACATCCGGCTGTGTTGGTGCCGGCGGGTCACGCAGCCGACGGGAAATTTCATTATCAGGCACTGAGCCAGAGACTCGCCGGGCGTGGCTATATCGTGATTTCCTGGGATCCCGTAGGGCAAGGTGAGCGCAGCCAGTTTTGGGACGCGAAAGCGCAAAAGAGCCGTTACAACTTGATTTGCGCTGAACACGCGGTGATGGGAAACCTGGCCTATTTGGCCGGAGCGAACCTTGCGCGATGGGAAGTGTGGGATGGCATTCGCGCCGTGGACTATTTGTTGACGCGGCCGGATGTGGATGCCGAGCGAATCAGCATTACCGGCACAAGCGGCGGGGGAACGCAGACCGCTTTGATTGCGGCGCTGGATCCGCGCATAAAAGTTGCCGTGCCCTCGTGTTACATCACCTCCCTACCGATGCGGATGGCGAACCGGATTTTCGTCGACCCGGACAGCGACCCCGAGCAGGATTTGCTTGGCATGATTTCGAATGGCGTGGACCATCCGGGACTGCTCTTGCTGATGTATCCGCGCCCGGTGATGGTGGCGGCAGCGGTGCTTGATTTTTTCCCCATTGAGGGGACGCGCAAAACTTTTCGCGAAATGCAAGAGCTGTACACGCGATTCGTGCGCGGCGACCGCATCGCAATGGTTGAAGGCTATCACGCGCATCAGTATTCGACCGAGAACCAGCAGGCGGCGCTAGACTTTCTCGACCATTTCAATCGGATGCCTGTGCGGACCGGGCTGCCTCCCGTGAAGGAACTTGACGGAGAAACCTTGCGATGCACGCGAACGGGGCAGGTCCTTCTCGACTACAGCGATGGGAAACCGCTAACGGACGAGATTCGTGAATACTACGAGCAGCACAAAAGCGGGAACACGCGGGCGCTTGCAAAGGAATACTACGGAGACAAATACAGCGGGGTGAAGAATTGGCTGGTAAGCGAGCATGCAGGGGTATTGCCGCAGGCGCGAGAAATCACTTGGGAAGCCGCGGGTAGTTCGAAAGTGGAAGACGCGACGATTGACCGCTATTTGCTGCGTCACAGCGTGGAGTTGGAAATGCCGCTGCTGTACATTCACAAACCGGGTGGCGAGCGAAAAGCTGCGTTGTGGTTCCAGGAAAATGGCAAGGCGACGGCTGAAGATTGGCCCGAAATCGAAAAATATCTAAATCAGGGCTTTGACATTATCTCGTTTGATTTTCGCGGGCTCGGTGAGACGCGCATGCCCTACAGCACCGTTTCGCCGGATGATCCGCTATTGGGCAAGCTGGATTTTGATCATGCCTATGTCAATCCGATTTCCGGCGTGCTTGCGAATTATGTGTACAACTCGTTTTTGACCGGGAGGCCGTATTTTCTGCAAATGATGGAGGATGCGGAAATCGCCGGACGATTTGCGGCTGAGAAACTGCGCGTGAATGTGGTTGCGGTTACCGCTGCGGGCGATGCTTACACGTTGGCAAACGCCATCGCGGAAACGCTGCCCGGCATGAGCCTCCTGTCTGCGCCAAACGGCAACCTCTTGAAATGGTCTGAAATCGTGGAGCAGAAGAAAGAGAGTTGGCCGATTCAATATTTGCTGCCGGGGGGCGCGTACATCCATTAACAAGTCGGAGCTTGATCAGGCCATTGGGCCGTCCCAAAGAGACAGGGCGATTTCAATTCACCAGCTTCAGGATTCCAAATCGCGTTGGCACGTGAAAGGTCTTTCCTTCGGGAATGATGCTCCAGGCCAGAAATTTGCGGCGCTCATCTCCGCCGTTTCCTGCTGCACGAAAGAAGTTTACTCGCCATTGCATGCCGGGACGCGGGTCCTTCAAGTTGATCGCCGCGAGCGGGATACGCATCTCCGTGGTCCAAACGTGATGCTCGGCGACGATGCGCGTTGCATGCTCGAAACCGGAATTCCAAGATGCGTCGTTGAACAGGTCTTTGGTCTTGTCGATTTCCAGGTCAATCCACTGATTGTTGGGAGCCACCTCAAACTCAAAATAGTGATTCACGCGCTCGGGCTGAGGATTCAGGAAAACTTCGACAACGTCGCGGTCCCAAAGTTGCCATCGTTCCGTTTTGGGATCTTCTCCTTCGTAAACGTTCAGTGAATCGTAGCGTGCCGAAAACGCGAGGTAGATATGCGTTTCCGTCCAAAGGGATGCCACGCGCGTTGCCGCCTCGGGATAATGGGATTTGCCTGATGCATCGTTGTCAAACTCAACCCATTTGGCATGCTTCCAGGAAGGCTTGGTGAGATCGCCATCCGGCACGAAGTCCACGGAAGAATGCCTCGTTTCGGTTTCGACGCTGCTGGAGTAGGCTTGTTCCGGTTTGCTGGAGGCTTGCCGCGCGAAAGAAACAGCCAGAGTCGCAAACAGAACCGCGCTCACGAAAAAACAAAAGCGAATCTTGGAAGCAAACATTAGTCTATCCCCACGGCTTTATCGCACTTTGACAACCGGAAGTAAACGATATAGAAGAACGAAGCCGAAGAACACCAGAAGCAGCAGGAAGAATCCTGTATAGGAGGGGCAATGGGTACGATTGGAAGACGACGGCTGTTGGAAAGTGCAGGAGTGCTTCTGGCAGCGGGCGGAATTTCGGCCGGTGGAGTTACAGTGGCGGTGGAAGAAGAAAACAAGGCGGGAAAGCCTCTGCCTCTGCAGCTTAAGGATTTTGAGCCGCGCAGCATGTTGCACATGCCCGAGACGAAGGTAGAGCGGTCCCGCTACCCGCTAATTGATATTCACACGCACCTTTCCCGCGTCGCCAAAAGTGCTCACGGGGTTGGCATTGGTGAGGAGATGGAGTATGCCGCGCCGGTCGACGCCGTGCTTCCGCTCATGGATCGAAAGAACATCCGTATGATGGTGAATCTCACGGGCGGAGTCGGAAAAGGGTTGGATGAAGCGATTGGAAAGTTTCAAACGCCCCATCCCGATCGCTTCTTGACGTTTACGGAGCCCTGGTGGGAACGCTCGAATCAACCGGGTTACGGCCAGTTTCAAGCTGATGAGATCGTTCGCGCGCACAAGGTAGGTGCGCGAGGGTTGAAGGTCCTAAAAACGCTCGGATTGTATTTGCGGGAAAAAGTTTCCACGGGGCCTCTTGTGAAGGTGGATGACAAACGCTTCGATCCCATGTGGGAATCGTGCGGGTCGCTTGGTATTCCCGTGGCGATTCACGTCTCCGATCCGGAAGCTTTCTTTTTGCCCATCGACCGCTTCAACGAGCGCTTCGAGGAACTGAACAATCACCCGGATTGGTCCTTTCATGGAAAGGATTTTCCAAGCAACGCGGAAATTTTGGAAGCGCGCAACCGCGTTCTGGAGCGCCATCCCAAGACGCAGTTCATCGTGCTTCATGTGGGCAATGACGCGGAGAATCTGCCTTATGTGGCGGAATGTATGGACCGTTTTCCCAATATGCACGTAGAGATGGGCGCTCGCATCGGAGAGCTTGGGCGCCAGCCGCGCATGTCCCGGAAGTTTTTTGACAAATATCAGGACCGAATCTTATTTGGAACCGACGCCGTTCCTCACGGGACGGACACGCCGCAGCAAGTCTTCACCGACAAGTTGTACGAAATCTATTACCGGTTTCTGGAAACCGAAGACGAGTATTTCGATTACGCCCCGGCGCGGGTGCCGCCGCAAGGGCGCTGGCGGATTTATGGCTTGGGATTGCCGGATGAGATTCTTAAGAAGGTCTACCACGAGAATGCTGCCCGGCTCTTGCAAATCAAAATTTAAGGTGTCTTTGAGCAGGAAAGAGACGAAAAGGATTGACAAAGCAAGAGGATTCTGCCAAGAAAGAAAGCGAAACAAATGATAAGGAAAGCAAAGGAAAGAGATGGCGCTTTTCTTTCTCCGCGGACTCCTGGGGTTCTTCCTCCTGGCCAATGGCAATGGTGACGCGCCCCGTCCGGGTAATTTCAGCGTTCTCGGGCCGGGGGGCGGCGGGGCCATGTTCCACCCGACGGTCAGTCCGCACGACCTGAATACGATTCTAGTCAATTGTGACATGACCGGCGCCTACATCAGCCATGACGGCGGCAAGTCTTGGCGCATGTTCAACCTACGGGGTGTTGTGCAATTCTTTGTTTTCGACCCTTTGGATGCAAACACGATCTACGCGCAGTCCATCGGTTTGTGGCAGAGTCAGGACCGGGGGGCGACCTGGAACCTGATTTATCCGAAGCCCTCTTCGATAAAGGGCGTCAAGATGAGCTCCGACCATTCCGACGAAGAGATCATCGCCGAGCCCAATCCGCTGGGCGCGATAACGGCCATGGCCATTGATCCTGCCGATTCCAAAATTTTTTATGTGACGGCAGGAGATAGAAAAAAAGGGACGTCTTCTCTTTTTGTTTCTCGAGACGGCGGCCGGAGTTGGACTAAGGAAGCGGATCTACCGGAATTGGCCAAGAAAGTGTGGGTGAATCCAAGTTCTCCGGCCGGGGCGAGAATGCTGCTCATGGCCGGCTCCCATTTCATTGCGGAGAAGACGTCGTCAGGTGTGCAAAAGATTCCGGTTCCTTCCGTAAAGGCGATCACGGATATTTCGGCCGGCTTCACCAAGGAGGGAAAACCGGTCATTTACGCGGTTGGTGATGAGACGGCATTTGTGTCCGACAACGAAGGGGCAAGTTGGCGGAAAGTGAGTTTAGGACCGGGAAATGCAAAGCTGCGAGCCATCGCAACGAGTCTCCATAACCCTGAAACGGCTTATGTCTCGTACAAAGACTTGGAAGAAGGTGGAGTGAAATGGCTGGGGGTTGCCAAGACAACGGATGCAGGGCGAGCTTGGAGTCTGGTTTGGAAAGAAGACAGCAATCCAGCCGCGAAGTCCGCTGCTAACATTCATGACGCCTGGATCACCGAACGCTTTGGGACGGATTGGGGAGAGAATCCGCTTGCGCTCACGGTCGCGGACCAGGATGCAAATGTCAGCTACGGAACAGACTTGGGAAGAACGATGCGCACGACGGACGGCGGCGCAAATTGGGTTGCGGTATATTCACGGAAATTAGAGGGAAACGGATGGGTGAGCACGGGGCTCGACGTTACAACCACCTACGGCTATCACTTCGATCCTTTTGATCACAACCGGCAGTTCATTTCCACAACGGACATCGGCCTCTTCCGCAGCGAGGATGGCGGGAAATCCTGGGTGAGTTCGACGCAAGGCGTGCCCAGGGAGTGGATGAATACGACGTACTGGATTGTATTTGATCCGACGGTGAAAGGGCGCGTATGGAGTGTCAATAGCTGGACGCATGATTTACCGCGACCGAAGATGTGGAGAAGAAAAGCGATTCTGGATTATCGAGGCGGAGTCTGCCGCAGCGAGGACGGCGGGCGGACGTGGACAAGATCCAATAATGGGATGGAGCAAATCGCGGCCACGCATATTCTTTTGGATCCCACTAGCCCGCCGGACGCGCGTGTCCTTTATGTTGCGGCGTTCGGGCGCGGCGTCTACAAAAGTACGGACGGCGGGAAGAGCTGGACGTTGAAAAATGCCGGCATTGTCCAGAAAGAACCGTTTGCGTGGAGAATTGTGAGGGACGCCAAGGGCACGCTCTACGTTCTCGTGGCGCGTCGCTCCGAAGATGGAAGCATCGGAAACGACGGTGACGGTGCGATTTATCGTTCTACGGATGGCGCCGAGCACTGGACCCCGGTGGCCATGCCGCAGGGAAGCAACGCTCCGAACGGACTAGCAGTCGATCCGAACACGCCGGATCGGCTCTATCTCGCGGCATGGGCGCGGGATAAGGGCGAACACGGCGAAGGTGGAGGCATCTTCTTGTCGGAGGATGCAGGCAAGACCTGGAGGCAGGTGCTGGAACGCGATCGCCACATTTACGACGTCACGATAGATCCTCGCGACGCAAACATCCTGTACGCTGCTGGGTTTGAGTCTTCGGCCTGGAGGTCCACGGACCGCGGCGAACATTGGACGCGCATACCAGGCTTCAATTTCAAATGGGGACATCGCGTGATTCCCGATCCGCAAGACCCGAAGAAGATTTACATCACGACATTCGGCGGCGGCGTTTGGTATGGTTCGGTGGACGGAGAGGATCGCCCGCTCGATATCATGACTCCGCAGCTGCAGCCGGGACGTTGAGGCGCGGATTTGGCGGCTTAAAGAAAATCGCAGGATTGTATGGACGACGCGCAGTTATTGATACAGAACGAATGGCAGCGGGCCTTGGCAAGGGACCAAGCTAAAGCAGCAGAATTGTTTGGACACTCGGAAGAAGAACAGCAACGACTCGGTTATTTCCACACGATTCGAGAAATCTGCCAGCAGCCTTGGACGTGGCTGCAAACACGCGATCGCATGCTCGCTTCACGCGATCGCCTGAAGGAAGACCTGAAAGGAATTCACAGTTTGGCGCTGACCGGCTCTGGCAGTTCGGAGTATGCCGGAGAATGTGTGCGCTTCCCTTTGCAGTATGAGCTTGGCATCCCTACGGAATCCATTAGCGGTGGTGCGCTGTTGATGTACGGCGGGAAAGCTCTTCCTCCCGGCAGGCCTGCGGCGCTCGTTTCTGTGGCGAGGTCAGGCGATAGCCCGGAGAGCAGCGGAGTCGTTGAGCTGTTGCTGAGCACGGAGCCGCAAATCCGGCACGTTGTCGTGACGTGCAACGAACAAGGAAGACTAGCCCGGGCCTGGCATGAAACCAAGAATGTGCGGGTCATCACCCTTCCCAGAGAAACGCTTGATAAGAGCCTCGTGATGACCAGCAGCTTCACCAACTTGTTGCTGGCAGCACGCTTTCTGGGAATGATCGAGAGAACGAATGAATATCGAGCATTGTGCGAGAGGCTGAGCCAAATTGCGAGTGAATTGCTGCGGTCGAAGTTGGATGTGCTCGCAAGAATTGCGGCAGCGGATTTCCGGCGAGCCGTGTTTCTGGGGAGCGGGTCGCGATTTGCAGCCGCCCGCGAAGCGGCATTGAAAATGCTCGAGCTCACGGCCGGGCGCGTGACCACCGTTTGCGAAACGTACTTGGGCTTTCGTCACGGACCCATGAGTTCCGTGCACGACGACACTTTGATCGTTTGTCACCTGTCGTCTGATCGCACCATCCGCGCCTATGAATTGGATTTGCTGCTCGAATTGGATCGAAAGAGACTCGGGCTACGTAAAGTCATCGTCGGAGAAAATATCCCGGATTTCGCGGTAAGAAATGGCGATGAGGTCATCGAGTGCCGAGGATTGAGTGAACTTGGCGAGGATGATGACCTGGCGATTCATGTCGTCATAGCGCAGCTTTTGGCTTTCTTCCGCTGCCTGGAGGAGGGCCTTCTCCCCGATTCTCCCTCGGAAGAAGGAATTATCAATCGCGTGGTGGAAAAGTTTCCTTTGCAT
>QHYL01000162.1 GCA_003224105.1 Acidobacteriota bacterium
AATACTTTTGCGGGAATCGTAAACAAGGTGGAGCCCGCCGTGGTGAACATCGCCACGACGCAGGTGCTCGAGCGCAAGCAATCATCGCGAAAGCGCCGCTCGCAGCCATACGACCAAGACGATCCCATGCAGGATTTCTTCGATCGCTTCTTTGACGGCCGTCCCGATGGGCCTCCCCAAGCGGACCGCAGCCTCGGATCCGGCGTGATTGTGGACAAGCGCGGCTACATCCTCACTAATAATCACGTTGTCGAGCAAGCCACCAAGATTCAAGTGCAGTTGAATGGAGACACCACGCGCTATACCGCAAAGGTTGTGGGCGTGGATGAGGACACTGACCTCGCGGTCATCAAGATTGATGCCAACAAGGAATTGCCCGTGGCAAAGCTCGGCAACTCCGACGGCGTGCAAGTCGGCGACTGGGTTTTGGCGATTGGCAGTCCGTTTGGATTGCAAGCCACGGTCACCGCGGGGATCATCAGCGCCAAAGATCGAGGCGGTATTGGCCAGCAGTTTCAAAGATTCTTGCAAACGGACGCGGCCATCAATCCGGGCAACTCCGGCGGACCGCTCGTGGATCTTTCCGGTCAGATCATTGGAATTAATACTGCCATCATCACCGGCAGCCGCGGCTACGAAGGCGTGGGCTTTGCGCTTCCCTCCACGACAGCAATTCACGTCTACGATCAAATTATCAAGCAGGGACGCGTAACCCGCGGCTCGATCGGCGTCAGCTTCCAGGAAGAGATCAGCACGAACCCGATTACGCTGAAATCCCTGGGCGCGCAGAACGGCGTGGTAATTGAAAACGTTCAGGCCGGCAGCCCGGCGGAAAAGGCCGGGCTGAAGGGCGGCGATGTCATCACCAGCGTGAATGGCCGTCCGGTGAAGACCGGCAACGACCTGGTCAATCCGATCGCGGATGCGCCGATTGGCAGCAAGGTCAAGCTCACCTACATGCGTGATCGTGTGCAAAAGGATGCCACCGCGACCGTCGAAGATCGCACGCGCGTTTTCCCGAACACCGCGGGCCGCATAGCGGGCGAGCAGCCGGCGGAGGCCGGACCGTCGGAGTTTGGACTGCATGTGGAAGACCTGACGCCTGAGCGCGGCCACCGCATTGGCGTCGAGGGGCAAAAGGGCGTCGTTGTAACGGAAGTCGAGCCGGCATCCTTTGCCGAAGACATCAACCTCGGACGCGGGGACGTGATTACCGAAATTAATCGCGTGCCTATCTATTCAGTGGCGGACTACCGTAAAGCGGTGTCCGGCCTGAAACCTGGAGACGACATTACCTTCAAAGTGCTTCGCCGGCAGGATGGCGACCGCATGCTGACGCTTTATCTGTCGGGCAAGATTCCGTCAGAAAGCCAACAGTAACTCAGGGCACGATCTAAAATCATGCGTATCAGACTTCGGAATGCAACACACCTGGCCACGTCGCTGCTCCTCGCGGCGGGGCTGGGTGTGTTTTCCGATTCGCTGAAAGCGCAGAGTCCGGCGGCAAAGAAGCCCGCTGGTTCCGCTACGCACAAGAGTTCGCGCGGAAAGAAATCTTCTAAGAAGTCCAGGCGCAGGGAGCGCGGCCAGAAAGCGCCGACTCCCGATCGCATCTCCGAAAACCAGCAGGCGCTGTCGAAAGACGGTTCCTACACGGGAGCGCCCAACGGAAAGTGGGACGACTCCACGCAAGAAGGCCTGAAGAAGTTCCAGGAAGCTCACGGGCTGAATCCCACGGGAAAACTGGATGCGCGGAGCCTTGAGCAATTGGGCCTGGGTTCGCCCACCGCGGGCGTGGCCCGGCCGCTGCCTTCTAACACGGCCTCGAAACTAACCTCCTCCACAGCCCAAACTTCACAGCGCCAGCGCTAACCCTACCCAGCAAACTGACATCCGGGCCAAGCGCGATTTTTGCGCTCCGGTTGTATTTACGGAGCGTGGGATTTGCTTTTCTCGGTGACCATTGCTGCGCTCTGGCCTCTGTGCCCTCCGTGTTAATCATTTGCATTTCATGTGCAAGTGAATTAGAAAGCGGACTCTGTGAAGTACTGCGCGTTATGGAAGGGATGTGCTCCATGAAGCGGTTTCATCTGTTTGTCTCTATTGTGCTGCTCGCGACCGGGCTTTCGGTCCGGTCGGCTCAAGAAACGCCGGACGCAAAGTCCATCAAAGTGGTGCGCTTCGGCAAGCTGTGGGACGCCAAAGGCAAACTTTGGGCCAACGCCATCGTCATCGTCGAAGGGGAGCGCATCAAAGCGGTGACCAGCGACGCGGCGGCCATTCCTCCCGGCGCGGAAGTGATGGACCTCTCGAAGTACACAGGCCTGCCCGGACTTATTGACGTCCACACGCATATGACCATGTACACCGACGAGACGCCGGGGCAGTCGATGCTCAAGCAGCTCACTGCGAATCCGCCCGCCGTGGAGGTTTTTCTTGCACGCAAAGGCGCGCTGCGCACGCTGGAAGCAGGCGTGACCACGGTTCGCGACCTGGGCGCGGATCAATACATGGACATTGCCATGCGCGACCTGATCAACCACGGAGAAATGATCGGCCCGCGCATGTTTGTTTGCGGCTACGGCTTGTACATTACCAACACGCCCTACAAACCGGGACTGAATCCTCCCGCTGGGGGGATCGCCGATGGCGTTCCAGAAGTGCTGCGCGCCGTTCGCCAGCAAATCGCCGCGGGAGCCGACGTCATCAAAATGTACGCCTCCACGGGCACGGACGACGACACCACCGGCTTTCAAACTTACAACTATGAAGAAATTAAAGCCGCCGTGGACACGGCCCATCAATTTGGAAAGAAGATTGCCATTCATTCCTACGGTCCCGACGGCGCGAGGGACGCAGTCCGCGCGGGAACCGATTCCCTCGAACATGCCACGGACATGGACGAGGCCACGATTCAAGCAATGGCCAAGCGTGGCACGTTTTACGTCCCCACCATCGATCACAACCGCTATTACCTGGACAACTGGCAAAAGATTGGCTATGCCAACGGCTTTCAGGAGAAAACCAAGGCGTTCATTGAGCGCAATCTAGAAACAGCGCGCAAAGCGCACAAGGCCGGAGTGAAATTCGCCATGGGCTCCGACGCGATTTACACCATGTTCGGAGAGAACACGCGCGAGCTCGGCTGGTTCGTGAAAGCAGGAATGACTCCGGAGCAGGCTTTGCGCACCGCCACGACCAATGCCGCTGAATTACTAGGCAAAGAAAAAGAACTCGGCGCCGTCGCGCCAGGCTATTTTGCTGACTTGGTTGCCGTCGAAGGCGACCCGCTGGCTGACATCAACGTGTCCATCAACAACGTGCGCTGGGTGATGAAAGCAGGCGCTGTCGTCACGGATAAGACTAAAGATCGAGCGCACTAAGCATCCTTCACGGTTCCGGAATTTCAACCTCGCAGTAAGTTCCGGGCTTCGCGCAATTTACGGCCGCCACGACTCGATCCACATGGTGACGCAACACCGGCCACTGCGGATTTCCAAGGACGACGATCGCAACTGTGCATTTCTTTAGATTCTGCTGGTAACGGATGTTTTTGTCAGGAGTGACCAATACTTCGAACCCGGCTTCCTCAGCGGCTCTTAGCAAATCGCCGTTCTTGAGCTTGTCCCACCCTCGCTGCCAGGCTGCTTCAACTGTATGTCCCTTAAAGAACGGACGGATAGGGACGGGAGTCATTGGTCGAAGAGGACCAGCATTAGCGGGTAACAGGCGAAGATGGAGCGATGTCAAGGCTGCGGGCGGCAAACTCGATGACGGCTTCGACTTGTTCGCGGTCCAGACCTTCGAACCACTCCATAATGTCGTCAATGTTGGCGCCGGCTTTCAGATTTTCAAAGATGATGGAAACGGGCATGCGCATCCCCTTGAGCACCCACGCGCCGCTTACCTTTCCCGGGATGCTTTCCACCGCAGGGCATTGTGACCAATCCAGCGCCGCCATCTGAGGATTCTCCTTTCGATCATTCTATACACTTTAACGGGTCAGCGCCGAGTGCGCGGTTCCACCCTGCCTACTCCCGCGAGCCACCAGGCGAATTAGGGAGGGAAGGCACGGAAGCTTCGCCCGTCGCGATGGAGCGCCCGACCCAGGCGAAGGCGAATAACGCCACTCCGGCGACCCACGCGCCAAGACTGAACGTTCCCGAAAAATACTGTGCGATCACGACGCCCGCACCGATCAGAATTCCCGCAAGGAACAGGAACATGCGCATCCCGTAGAGAGTAGCGAACGGCAAATAGTGCGCGCCCAGAAGGACCATCAGGGCGGGGAAAAACCAGTTCAGGTTGTATAGGCCTACGGGCACAAGAAGCAGCATCGAAAACGGAAGCACAAACGCGACCTGCATCCCGAGGCTATGGAACGTATTCTCTTTGCTCACGCGCGCGCGTCGGCCCGACAAACGCAGCAGCAATTGCGTCAGCGGAAAGATGAAAAATCCCCCGATGACGATGGTCAGGATAGAGGCCTTTGGACTGACCCACGTGCCCAGCGCCGCGGACACCAGCCAAATTACGGAACTGACAAGCTGCCCCCAAAAGCCGCCAATGTAGACAGACCGCATTTCGCGTTGCGCATCCTGGATGTCCATCCAAACCTCCGAAACGCGTAGAGGCGTGGCCCGCTACATTAATCTGGACCTTGCGACTTGGTGGCGAACAATTCTAGACAGTTCGAACTTCGCGTGCCAATATTTCGTATGAACCGTGTAGTGATGAACTCCAATGAAGATGCTTTGGTGTTGGAGATGTAAGGCTGAGGTGCCGATGCTCGACGACGAAGAGTGGAGGCGCGTCTCCTCGCTCTTCCACAAAGGACCACAGGGCAGCCCGAAGGAACAAATGTACGCGGTCGCGCTACACGAATACCAGAGAATCACCGGCTTTCGCGAAACCAATCCGAACGTCCTATGGGACCACATCTTGTCAAAGTACGGTCCGCCATGTGAAAAGTGCGGAAAACCCCTCAGAACGCCCAGAGCCAAGTTGTGCGGTTCATGTATGCACCCTCGTAGCGTCTGACACAGCCGGTGGGTGAACCCCAGTGGCGAATTCAGTTCTCGAAAGCTCGGCATTTACGGCCGGTCTTTGTCGTCGTACTCTTCCGGCACATCGTCTTGCGGGACTTCGTGTGTGCGCACTTCACCTTGATCCGCATCGGGAGCGTCTTCCACACCG
>QHYL01000163.1 GCA_003224105.1 Acidobacteriota bacterium
AAATCGGCGCCAGCAACGCAAGCGGCGAGAGAACGGCGGTCCACGGCCTATGTGTCATCATGGATTTGACGATGCTGAAGACGTCGGCGGTCAATATCGAATAACTTCCGTGCTGCCCGCGGACGCGGCCCCATCCGGAGCGCAGCCCGGCGAAAAACTCGCCGGCGGTTCTCGCGCCCGGAACTTCGGTGTAAGTGAGCCCCACGCCGGAAAGCGCGTGGGCGTCGCTCCCGGCGATGGCGATTTTGCCGAGACGCGCGGCCAAGTGTGCTGCGGACTCGTTGCTCTTGCGCCACATCTGGCCGTTGCGCGCTTCGTACGCAGGAACATAGGATTCGAACCAGGCGAAATCTTCGGCTTCGCGGCGGCCGGTGAGCCCCGAGAAAACGTGATTGATGCTGAAGAAAAGCTTGCGCTCCGTCAGGTACATCAGCAGGGAGACGAGATCGGTGGCGCGGCGCTGAATCTCGGCGTGGTCGCGTTCGGTAATGTTGTAGATGCCGAAATGCGCTTCCGTGCCGCTGGGCATGCGTACAGTTACTTCCTCGCTGAGGAAGAAGTCCGGGCGGGGACGCAGGTTTTCCGAACTGTCCAACGAGTCATGGTCGGTGATGGTGATAGCCGTCATACCCCGATGTTTCAGGACGTTGTAGACTTCAAGGGGCTCGCTATAGCACTCCTGACAGAGGTGTTTCAGCCCTGGAGCGTTGCACATTCCAGAAGCTTTCGTGTGAACATGAAGGTCGCATCGCATGAGGCAATTTTGGGCCTGGAATATGAACAACCCATGAAGAGGGAACAAAATCTGCGTAAATGTGCTTATGGAACTTATTGAACACAAGAGAGTTACGCAGTTGTCCACATGGTATGTAGGGTGCTCTGCTGCGTAGCTCTTTCGTTGTGGCACAATCTCTCCAAATGAAGCAAATCCTAATCGTCTACCATGACGCTGGAGGGGGACATCGAAACGCAGCCGTTGCCTTGCAGACGGTCATTGCCGAGCAGCCGCGGGCTTGGCAGGTTGAGTTGGTGCAGTTTCAGGACGTCGCAGACCAGCTCGACGCGCTTCGCAAACTGACGGGGATTCAAATCCAGCAGCAGTACAACATTCTTCTACAAAATGGCTGGACCTTGGGCAGCACGTATCTCCTGCGCGTGCTGCAGGCGACGATTCGGCTGTATCACAAACCGCTGGTGAACTATCTGGAGAAGGTTTGGCGTCAG
The DNA here is from genome assembly GCA_003224105.1 of Acidobacteriota bacterium. Classification (GTDB taxonomy): domain Bacteria; phylum Acidobacteriota; class Terriglobia; order Acidiferrales; family UBA7541; genus Acidiferrum. Next base: position 1,225 of record QHYL01000163.1, read on the forward strand.
AAGCCGGCGGATCTTCTTGTCTCGGTGATTCCTCATTTCAACCGGCAGATTTGCGAGAGCTGGGCGCGCGTGAATCCGGGGCGGCCGTTCGTTACGATCATCACGGACCTGGCGGATTTTCCGCCGCGGTTTTGGATTGAGCCTATTGAAGAACAATATATTGTCGCCGGGACCGAAAAGGCCGCGGAGCAGGCGCGCGCGATGGGGCATGACGAGGGGCACATCTTTCGTACGTCGGGGATGATCGTGCGGCCGGACTTTTACGCTATAGACAATTCCGATCCTCGGGAATTGCGCCGGCAAATGGGTTTGCGAAATGACCGGACGACCGCGATGATTCTCTTTGGCGGGCACGGTTCGAAAGTGATGCTGGACATCGCGGAGCGTCTCGACGCGGAAGAGCTGCCCTTACAGTTGCTTCTGATTTGCGGGCGCAACGAATCGCTCGCGGCGAAACTGCGCTCGCGGCAGTGGAAGATGCCCGTCTATGTTGTTGGATTTACGAAAGACGTGCATCGCTTGATGCGCGCCGCTGACTTTCTGATTGGCAAGCCGGGGCCGGGAAGTATTGCGGAAGCCATAATCCGGCGGCTCCCGGTGCTGATCGAATGCAACGCGTGGACACTTCCCCAGGAACGCTATAACGCGGAATGGGTGAAAGAGAAGAATGTCGGCATCGTGCTGAAGAGCTTTAAGGATGTAGTGAGCGGAGCGAAACAAATGCTGGAGCCGGAGAGGCTCGCGGAGTTCCGCGAAAATGTCGCCGCGCAAAACAATCGCGCCATCTTCGAAATCCCTGAAATTTTTGCGAAACTTCTTGGCGAAACTCCTGGAAACACTCCATCCGGTGTTTCCATACCAGCGGGTACTGTTATGTCCCAGGAATAGGATGCGAGCCTCTCGCCGGCCGGGCAAGCCCGGCCCCTACCGCGCCAAGACGGGTTCTACAGGCGGGCGTGTTCGGTGCGGCCCGCGTGTGGGAAGTGCGGGCCGGCATGAGAATCGCGCCGCGGTGTGCTCAGGTGAGGTTTGGCGCAACTGCTAGCCCACCAACGGTAGGCATATTTCTTGGACTCGCACATCTTCACGCAGCCTCCGCGTACTTTGGATTCTGCGCAGCGGCAATAGCAGCCGCCCGAGGGGTAGGGTCGCAGCAGGGAAGGCGTGTTAGCTAGAAGCGAGAACGCGCTGGCGAGGAAGCAAACGGCTGAGCCGAGGAGCCGAACGGAGAGCCGGCGGCGCAGAAGTGTTCCATAGCGAAAAGTTCGCATGCGCCATTTTGCGCCAGGTTTTTGAAAAAAACCGATAGCGCGGAGCGCTTGGGAGTTCCGTTACCCGGGTTCTGGAACTCGGTTCGGTGCCTAATCGCACCTTTCCTTAGGAGTAATGCTAAGCGTCGCTCGGTGTTTTGGAATCCCAAAGTGGGTTCCGATTTGAATTTGTTGTTCGGTTTTGGGGCATGAACCGCAGAAAACTCACAAGCCTAAATTGCAGATAATAAAATACTTAGATGCCCTTAGGTGGGTGCGCCAAGTTGGCGGTAGCCGTGCATTACTGCGGTGCGTAGGCGCGTTTCGTTTAACGAACTGTACAGAGCGACAAGCGAGAGGGAAGGGGCTTGCTTGTCACTTTTTGCAGGTCGTTCCTACCTGCCTCTGAGAGGGAAGCTAGGATGGATGACCCCACGCGCTGGTGTGAAAACGACGCCAGCAATTGGAAACGCGCCTTCAAGGGGCCCCCGATCCCAAGTGGGGGCCCCATTTTTTTGCTTCGTTAGGAACCCATGACAAGCGGGCAGGGAGAAAATCCGAGCTACGGCTGGCTGAATTCTTCCTACTCACTGCCCTGAAACGAGCGGCAATTCAATGAAGCTTGCCTGACTCGGCGCGTGATAAATCCGCTGCGTTGCTTTCTTGTAGTTGCCCGGCTTGGCCCAGAAAATACTGGGCACAAACGTTTGCGGATTGCGGTCGTAGAGCGGGAACCAGGTCGACTGGATTTGCACCATGATGCGGTGGCCCCGCAGGAAGACGTGGTTCGCGGTCGGCAGGTTAAATTTGTAGACTAACGGTTTGTCCGGAGGGATGGCTTTGGGAGTTTCCAGACTCTCGCGATATCTTCCGCGGAAAATGTCGGCAGCAACCATTAGTTGATAGCCGCCCATTTCTTCCTGCCCCGCGACTTCATCGGGATAGACGTCAATCAATTTGACGACCCAATCGGAATCGGTGCCGCTGGTGGAAGCGACGAGATTCGCGACGGGTTGCCCGCTGATTTTCGCAGGCTCGTGCAATTCATCGGAGACAAAAACCAGCACGTCAGGCCGACCGGATGCCTCGCGCTGGTCGTCCACGAGCCATTGGGACCAGGTGAATCCGCTGCTGTAGCCCACAGGCTGGTTGGGGCGCGCGCGATAGGGAACGGGCTTCGCGGGATCGGAAATATAGTCATCGAAGGGAGCGTCGTTGGCTTTCGGCGATGCAAAGTTGAGTTTCAATCCCGCGGATAGATAAAGCGGCGTCGCGCGAATCGCACAGCCGCTCGAGCAGCCGGCGGGCCAGCTGGGCAAACGCAGCCATTTGTTTGCGCCGGTCTCGAAGGCGTTTACCGGCGCGACATCGGCCTTCGGCGCACCGTCCTTCAAATATTGCGCCAGAAAGGGCGCGAGAATCCCTTTGCGGAAGTACAAGCCTGTGTCGCTCGAGAATTTCAAGGCGCCGAGCGAACTGGCGTCCTCGATTTCCTGCCCGTGATGCCACGGCCCCATTACGAGAAACACTTTGTCATTGTTGGTGTCTTTGGGTTTGATGGCTTTGTAGACGGCGATGGCGCCATAAATGTCTTCTTGATCCCACAGGCTGTGCACCAGCATCGTCGGCACTTTCAGCGGTTCCCTGGCAAGAATCTTGTCCATCGCCTGTTCCTGCCAGAACGCGTCGTAACTCGGATGTTCGAGAATCTTGCGCCAGAAGCCCACCTGCTCGAGGCCGTGTTCGCGGCCAAGCTCACCTGCCGAGCCCGCGTGCATGTATTCGTCGTAGTCGTCAAAATGGCTGACCCACCATTTGGCTTTGTTGTCGGGCGTGGCTTCTTGTTCGTAGATGTACGGCATGTTCTGCTCTCGAAACGCGCCGTTGTGAAACCAGTCGTCGCCCATCCAGCCGTCGACCACAGGATTCATGGGAACCGAGACTTTCAGCGCGGGATGCGGATTGAACAAGGCCATCAAGGGCAGGAAGCCGTCGTACGAGATTCCGAGGATGCCAACTTTACCGTTGCTCTCGTGAAGATTTTTCACCAGCCAGTCGATCGTGTCGTAGGTGTCTGTGGAATGGTCCACCGGAGTGGGATTCAATGGGCCGTGCAGCGGCCGGTTCATCACGTAATCGCCTTCGGAGTCGTACTTGCCGCGCACATCCTGCACCACACGGATGTAGCCGCCCTCGACGATCACTTCGGTGGCGTTGTCGTAGCCCCAAAGGATCGGGCCAAGATGGGCGCTTGCGGCGTGCGACGTGAGTTCGGTTGCGCTATAAGGCGTGCGGGTGAGCAGGATTGGCGCGTTCTTTGCGCCTTTTGGGATGAGGATGACGGTGTGCAGCTTTACGCCGTCGCGCATGGGAATCATCACCTCGCGGCGCGTGTAGTCCCAGGTGTCTTGCGGAACCTTGAGTTGCGCGGGTGTTTCATTCGCCAGCGTCGCCTGCGCGGATTGCGGCGAAGAGCTTTGGGCCGCCGTGCCTGCTGCCACGAGTAGCGCAGCGCCGACAT
>QHYL01000164.1 GCA_003224105.1 Acidobacteriota bacterium
GGTTCGGTTCGCCCTGTTCGTGTAAACCCCAGCTTTTCGTAAAACCGCATCGCTGGTTCATTGTTCGACGTGACCATTAGCAGCAAAGTGCGCGCTCCGCGGAGATGCGCCCAGCGGAGAACCTCATTCACCAACAAACGACCTACGCCGCGCTGGCGGTGGGTCGGCGCCGTCCACATGGAGACAAGCTGGGCCCGCGTTGTGTCGTTCGCATCGAGGAATGCGCCTGCGATGCCGCATCCGGCATCGCCATCCATCGCTAGGAACCCGACTCCACCCTCGCCATTCATTCGCCCCGCGCGCCGCAGCCATTCCGCGTCGTCAAACTGCGACTCCTTAGCATAGGTCGCGCCGAAGGCATACGGAGCATCTTGCAATGCGCGAAGGCGCACGGTTTTGAACAGAGATGCATTCTTCAGCGTAATCGGCTCAATCGTGATCAAGGAATTCCACCCTGAATTCCTATACCGTGGGCCTGTATGAGTTTGCAACGGCCAATTTTGCCGAAGAGGAATCGCTGGAAGTGGAGGAGACAACTTACCAGCCGCAAGAGCGTCGAGAGCGCGGAGGCACGAGTCACCAATCACGAGTCGCGATGCTACAGCTTGAACAGTTCCCGCATGCGCTTGATCTGGCCGCGGCTGACGGGAATTTCGGTTTGCTTTTTGTCGCTCATTTTCAGCATGTAGCCGGCCTTGAACCACGGCACCACTTCCTTGATATGGTGAATGTTCACCAGGTACGAGCGATGCGGCCGCCAGAACACCTCGGAGTCGAGCGCCGCAGCCATTTCCTCGAGCGTGTGGTAGTTCGAGATGCCTTCGATTTCCTTGGCCATCACGGTGATCATGCCACCGTCAATCGAGGCCCAGATCACATCTTCCGCGTCCACGAGCAGCAACCGCTGCTGCGATTTCACCAGCACTTTCACCGGCTGCGTCGAGCTCTGTTTCGAATTGCCCAACTGGCTGACCAACTGCTCGAGCCGCTCCGTGGGACTGGTTTGCGCTTCAATTTCCTTGCGCGCGCGCTGGATGGCTTTCGAAATGCGAGCCTTGTCAAAAGGCTTCAAGACATAGTCCACTGCGTTCACGTCAAACGCTTGCACCGCGTAGTGATCGTAAGCCGTCGCAAAAACCACGTGCGGAACGCGCATCTTGCGTTCCACTAATTTTTTCAAGACTCCAAACCCATCGAGTCCCGGCATCTGCACATCAAGGAAGACCAAATCAGGAGCGTGTTCCTTGATCAGGTTGACGGCATCCACACCGTTGCGCCCTTGGCCGATGACGTTGATTTCGGGAAAGCCCTTGAGCAGGTACGCCAATTCTTCGCGGGCGGGTTTCTCGTCGTCCACGATGATGGTGTTGATGGGCATGGGGAGATGGTAGCAGTTTTTCGGGTATGATGGCGTTCGAACAAGAGGCGAGGAAACCGTGCAAAAAGCGTCAGGAAAGAATTCCATGAAAGAGCCGCAGGTGCTGAGCAGCCAGATGGTTTATGAAGGAAAAGTGTTTGGGATCCGGCGCGACGAGGTGATTGAGCCCAGCGGCGTTCGAACGACGCGGGAGATGATTACGCATCCCGGCTCGGTGGTGGTTCTTCCGGTGCTCCCGGACGGACGCGTTCTGCTGATCCAGCAATACCGTTACGCCGCGAGGCAGTATCTGTGGGAGCTGGTGGCGGGGCGCATGGACCATGGCGAAACGCCAATCGAAGGCGCGGCTCGCGAATTAAAAGAAGAAACCGGTTACACCGCGAAGAAGCTCAAGATATTTCTGGAGTTTTTTCCCACGCCGGGCTTTCTGGAAGAAAAAATGTATCTGCTGCTGGCGAAAGGGCTGACCCCCGGCAAAGCGGAGCCGGAAGAAGACGAGAAAATCGTTACCCGCGCGTATACGCACAAACAATTGGATGAGATGTTGCGCAAGAAAAACCTGCGCGACGCCAAGACCATCGCGGGAGTCTTATATTATCTCCGTTACCTTTCCCGATAAGGGAATCCTGCTTCACTTGCATTCGAATCCAATTCACACCGCCGATAAGTCCTTCGTTTTCAAGCATCAACAACGATAGCCCTATTGACTCCGCACATTCTTCTGGCTACACTCCGGCCAATTTAGCATTTGCGGAGCTGGTGCGTAGTCGCCACCGGCGCCCGGCTGGGGACTAGCCAAGCGATAAAGTAAGGAGGCCAAGCGAAAGTGATGAAAGGAAACGTAAAGTGGTTCAATAATTCCAAGGGCTACGGCTTCATCGGTCGCGACGACGGCCCGGATGTGTTTGTCCACTATTCGGCCATCGCAGGCGACGGGTATCGAACCTTGCAGGAAGGAGATCCGGTCGAGTTCGAGATCGTTCAAGGCCCCAAGGGTCCCCAGGCCGCTAACGTCTCAAAGAACGGCAGCTAAAGATCTCAGGAAAGAATGTGAACTGGCCGGCAGCCCTAGCCCTCCTGCCGGCCGTTTTTATTGGGACAGGAGAAGCTGACAGCCGACAGTTCACAGGTTCAAGGCCCCAAGGGTCCCCAGGCCGCTAACGTCTCAAAGAACGGCAGCTAAAGATCTCAGGAAAGAATGTGAACTGGCCGGCAGCCCTAGCCCTCCTGCCGGCCGTTTTTATTGGGACAGGAGAAGCTGACAGCCGACAGTTCACAGCCAGTATCCGGCCAAGCTTGCGAATAGTACGCCGCAACCATGAGCGGCTAAGTCTATTTTGGTTTTAAGGCTAGGGTCTCGGCGCTTGAGTTCTCACTTTTGTTTAGGCGGCGACTGGTGGCCCAGGCTCCAGACGTAGGCGGCGACTGCTGATACCTGCGCAGGAGTCAGTTGCGCGCCACCCTTCGGCGGCATGGGGCTGCGGTATTTTTTCGGTTGCAACACGCCTTCGGTTATCGTTTTCTTGATTCCCGCATAACTCCCATCGCTCCACAGCCACTTCTTTCCTGTCAAAGCGGGGCCCAAAGGGGTCCCCTGACCACTATCGCCATGACAGCCGGTGCATGCCGCGCCGCCGGCTTGACCACGATAAACGCCCTCCCCGAGCGCCACCATCTCCGCCGTCGCTCCGGGAGGAACGGGAAGAATTGCGGCCTTGCCCGCATCGGGATGCGTGCCTTCCGGCGGTTTGGCCGCTTGCTCCACGATATCGCCTGCCGGAGCCGTGGGACTGGGACACGCAGTGACAGTCGCGGCGCCAGTGCTGGCGCCTCCGTGATAAACAATCTTGTAAATGCGTCCGCGTATGTCGTCGGAAACGTAGAGCGAACCGTCGGGCCCCACCGCCAAGCCCGAGGGACGGTGCTCGGCTTTGCCCGGCGACTTCACGGGACCCGCGAAGCCATCCGCAAAAATTTCGCACTCGCCGGAGGCGTGGTCGCCATCGAGCGGCTGATAAACCACGTTGTAGCCGCCTTGCGCGTAAGGCGCGCGATTCCATGAGCCGTGGAAAGCAATGAAGAGACCGCCGCGGTAGCGCTCAGGAAATTGTGTTTTGTCGTACAGCGCCATGGCATTCGGTCCCCAGTGCGCGGGGAAAACAGCCGCGGGGCCGGTTTTGTCAGCGCATGCGCCAATTTTCTTGCCGCCATCGCCACCATATTCCGGCGCGAGAACGAGCTTTTGTTGGAAGGCGTCGTAGTAACACTCCGGCCAGCCATAGTCCCCATTCTTCTTTAAGAGCAACACCTCTTCCGCGGGCAGCGTGGCTTCCTGGTCGGGCTTGTACCGTTCGGGCCAATTCGTATAAAGCTGATCGCGGCCGTGCTGCGTGACAAACACGCGGCCGCTTGCATCGATGGCGAAACCCTCCGCGTTGCGAATTCCCGTCGCGAAGCGGTCCCCCGGCGAAAAAGTTTGGTTGGTCTTATTCGCGTCAAACAGCCAGACGCCGCCGCGAGTCTCCAGTTCCTTGCAAGGGTTTATGCCAAGCGAGTGGGGCGTGCGGTTTTTCTCCTGACAGGCATTGGTCGCAGTGGCGACGTCGACATACATTTTTCCTTCAGGGTCAATGAGAAATGGATGCATCGGATGGTCGCCGCCAAGAGGCAGTCCGGAAACAATGGCGTCCGCGGAGCCACTCGGCACGATGCTGTCCGCGGGAAGTGCATAGCGCACGATGCGATCATTGCTCTCCGCGAAGAGCGATCCCTTATACATGCCGATGCCCGTGCCACCTTTGCCGCCGCTTTGCACTGTTTCGCTAAAGCGCTCGATGACATCGGCTTTTCCTGAGCCGCTCTTGTCTTGCAGCGCGACCAGAAAACCGCCTTCATGAGGCTTGTCGTTGCCGTAGTACCGGCCCGACCAGGTATTGACGTAAAGAACTCCGTTCGGCGCGGCGACCATGTGGCGGGCGTGACCAATGCCGTCCGCGAAAATCGTCGCGCAAAAACCCGCGGGAAGCGTCAATCCGCTGTCATCGCTCGGGCATGCCTGACTCTTGGGTGCGACGGCGGTATTCGACGGCTTATGAGCATGGACCAACGAAATGACCACAACTGCGATGGCAGCAACGAGGACAGACAACAGAACTTTGAGCGGGTTGGATGATGGCATGAAACCTCCGGTGGGCCGACGATGAACGACTAAAAAGTGCCTGGAACTTTGAAAATATACCGATGCCGCGGTTATTGCAACCTGAGCCGTGGCCTAAAGGCGGTGGCACATTGACCAGTTTTTTGTCTTCTCTGTGATCTCCGTGCTCCGCCCTCTGCGACCTCTGGGTAAAATCTTTTCCTGCTTTGACTTTCGACTCGCTGTTTTTTATTCGGCGCGGAGGGCGAGGATGGGATCGATGGAGGAGGCTCTGCGCGCCGGCAAGTAGCCGGCAAACAAAGCAACGACGAGCAGCAAAAAACACGCGGTTACGATGGCAGAGAGATCGCTGGGAGAAAGTCCAAAGAGCATACTGGCGATAAGTCGAGTCGCGACAAGGCCCGAGGGAATGCCAATGGCGATGCCCAACAGAGTCAGCGCGAGCGTCTCGCGCAAAATCATCCACCGAACGCTTCCCTGCTGCGCGCCAAGGGCGACGCGAACGCCGATTTCGCGCGTGCGCCGCGCCACGCCATAAGACATCAATCCGTAAAGGCCGATTGATGCAAGCAACAGAGCGAGGGCGCCAAAGAAACCGGACAGCAAAGCGATGACGCGCTCGTTGACCAGGACGCGACTCATCATTTGGTCGACCGTTGCCGTGCGAAGCGCATATTCGTGGCCAAGAGATTCGATTGCACGACCGATTGTCATTGCCAGTACTTCGGGACTCTCATTAGCACGGACGTAAAGGTTGAGTGATGGTCCCCACTCCGGCGGAAGCTGAAGATCAGAAAGGTAAATCACAGGCGGGGCGGCATCGCGCAGGTCGAAAATCCGGGCATCCGCGGCAATGCCAACGATTTCAAGATTCTGGAATTCGGGCCAAAAGCTGTAACGAACGCGCTGTCCAACTGCGTCACCGTGAAGAAAAAGGCGCTCGGCGAGGCTTTCGCTAACGATTGCCACGTGAGGATGCTTCGCATCGTCCGTCAGTTGAAGGTCGTGGCCTCTCAACAAACGAATGCCGAGAGTATTGAGAAAGCCGGGCCAAATCGTTACTCCGACCGCCATGACATGGAAACCAGTGTTCGGATCTTCTGACGTGGGCGAGATTTTTTGCAGTTCCTGCGCGCCTACTGGGCCGGGAATGGAAATGTTCGCAAGGCCAGCCGAGCGGACTCCAGGGAGGTCGGAAACTCGCACGACGAGTTGCTGATGATAACTGTTCATGTCCACGTTCTCGTAGCCACCCGGTTTCCCATTGAGAATGATTTCGAGGAGGCTGTTTTTGTCGAAACCGAGATTGACGGAGCGTAATCTTTGGAACGTGCCGATCAAGAGTCCAGCGCCTAGCAATAGGACAAGGGACAGCGCAACTTGCGCGATGATTAGCCCCTTGCCCAATCTGCCAGCGCCGCCCGCCAAACTTCGAGACGCTTGCTGCAGGACGACGGCTGGATCTTGACGAGACGAATACCACGTGGGCGCAAGGCCGAAGAGAATTCCGGTGATCGCGCCGGCCAACAAAGTAACGAAGAGCACGCGCAAATCAGGGCGCAAATCCAAGGAGACGGTGCCCTCCGTCATAAAGGCCACGAGCAAGCGGCTTCCCGAATAAGAGAGAGCTAGACCCAGCAGTGCACCACCGAGAGATAGCACCAAGCTCTCGGTTAACGCCTGGCTTGCAAGCGCCCAGCGGCTGGCGCCAATGGCCACGCGCACGCTCATTTCCTGGCTGCGAGCAGCGCCGCGAGCCAGCATGAGATTCGCTAAATTCACGCAAGCAACCAGCAAAATCAATCCGACGATGCCGGCGAGAACGTACAATGGGCGGGAAAATTGTGCGCGCAGGTCCCTGGCAAAGCCCGTGCGAACAAACGACACGTCCAAGCCCAGGGAAAGAAACGTCTGGCGGCGCGGGCCGGGAGTTTCTGTGGAAGCCGTGGCGAGGAGAACTTCTGGCCAAAAAGATTGCAATTGCGCACGGGCCTGATCAATGGTGATGCCATTTTTCAGTCGGCCTGTGATTTCAACCCAAAGCGACGACCGGTTATCAAGGCTATCCAGACCAGAAATGACGATAGGCATGGCGGTGATAGGAACAGTGACGTCGGCTGGCTCGCCTGGAGTGAGACCGGTAAACCACTTTCGGGTGACGCCAATAATGGTGAAGGGCCGGCCTTCGATACGGATCTGCTTCCCTATTACGTCTCGCGCGCCGCCGAGACGCTCTTGCCAGAATTCATAGCCAATCACGGCAACCTGAGAGGTTGAGCCCGCGTGAAGATTGACGTCATCTGAAGTGAGAAGCCTGCCCAAAAGAGGAGCTACCCCAAGTTCCGAGTAATAATTGCCCGTAGCCGAGCAAAGACGACTTTGCGCGAGCACTCCATTTACTTCCACGTTGGACTGCCAGGGACCACTCCACCCGATGAATGCGGAGAAAACGCGCTGGCCGCGTTCGAGTTCGCGGAACATCGGGTAGGAGAAAGTGCCTTTGTGACCCAGTCGGACAAGAGAAAGCTCGACGAGGCGCTCGGGGTGAGGGACCGGGAGATCGCGGAGGAGCAAAGCGTTGATGAGGGTGAAGATGGCAACATTCGCGCCGATGCCGAGGGCCAGGGAAAGAATTGCGACGGCGGTGAAGCCGGGATTCTTGCGCAGGCCGCGGAAGGAATAACGGAGATTTTGCCAAAGCCGATGCATGGCGGTTGACTCTCAACGTTTACGCCAAGTCGGGGGTTGTCTTCAAGGGCCGTTTTTGACGAGTTTGGGGACGCGCTGAAGCGCCCCCCTACAGTCTAGGCTTATAATTGGGCGCTATGGACAACAAGCAAATCGCACGCATCCTCCGCGACACAGCGCAGTTGCTCGAAATTGATGGAGCGATTATCGGCCGCTACCGGAGTTATGAGAAGGCGGCCGAACTGATTGACAGCTTGCCGGAATCGGTCGAGCAACTGGTGAAAGAGCCGGAAAAGCTCGAAGAGCTGCCGGGAATCGGCGAGCGCATGGTCGAGCACCTGCAAGAAATCGTGAAGACCGGC
>QHYL01000165.1 GCA_003224105.1 Acidobacteriota bacterium
TCCCGACTTCCGGGTCAGCAAACGGAGCAACCAGGCGTTCGATGGCTTCCGGTTCGGGCAGCAGGTCAGCGCTGCAAAGGACCAGAATCTTTTCCTGCGCTTTGGGCAGGTAGTCGTTGATGGCGGACGCCTTGCCCAAGCGCTTTTCCTGGGAGATCAGCCGGATGCGCGCGTCGCGCTTTGCCCATTCCAGCACAACCGCTTCGGTGTTGTCCGTGCATCCGCTGGCCACGACCACGATCTCAGTCAGCGCGACTTCCTTAAGCTTTTGGGAAATCACCGCGTCCAGCAAGCGGCCGATGTTGGCTTCTTCGTTGTAAGCCATGATTCCCATGGAGCAGTTAATGGGCATTGGGACTCTCTCCTCGGCGATCCGGCAAAAGCTTTGCGAAATAGGGATGCCTTGTGATCCAGAAAAGGGGTCGGCGGAACAGGTCCGAGAACCGCTTTCACAGACAAGACGGACAAGCTACCGCCATTGCTGGTCAGGCCACGCTAAAGGAACTAGCGCAATCGAACTACCAGAAGCCTCCGGGGCTAGTGGCTGCAAACGGGGTTCGCCTTTTTCTATGATATTGAAAACATGAGACTTAAGAAACAGAGCCACTCTAGACTCAAGTGGAACTTCGACTGCAGACTTCTCCCTAAAATCGGGTGGGGAAAAACCTTACCACCAAGTACGAACCCCTTTCCCCTCCTGTAAGCGCAAAGGGGCAACCCTGGTTTGGGCAAAGAAGCGGGTTTCGAGGTATTTAGGACTAGATAGGCGGGGGCAAAAGCTTGAGTAAGAACTCTAATTGGTAGTTTGAGAGGGCCTTTTCAACAACCCGTCGTAAACGTCGATGGTTGCTTGGCCAACGATATTCCAGTCGTGGCCCTGTTTCGCATAATCCTGTATTTCCTGGCGGCGCCGGCCCAAGTGTCTATACAAATCACTTGCAAAGTACCTTTCGATCGCCCTCGCCAAATCGGTTGGGTCTTCGGGCTTAAAAAGGAAGCCTGTCCTTCCCTCGACCATTTCGTCTTTAAGGGACCCTACGTTCGCCGCAAGGGCTGGAAGTCCAAAACTGTATCCGAGAAATAAGATCCCACTCTGATAAATGTCTCGATACGGCAGCACAAGAACATCGGCAGCTTTAAAGTAGAGCTCCGTTTCTTCGTCCGGAATATGTTCCGCTCGAAGCAGCGCTCGTCCTTTCTGAACGTCCTCTCGAAGCGCCTCTCGAATGGGAAACCAATATCCTGCTTCGGTCGCTTCTTCCGGCCTGCCCGCAATCATCAGCCGGTAATTATCTGCGTGAGGCAAGCCCTTTTGAAAAGCTTCAACGAGGGTTTCCAGGCCCTTATAGGGCGTAATCCTTCCGAAGAACAAAATTGCTTTTTCATCGTGTCGAATGCTCAGGCGCTGCTTCGCCTCGTCTGGAGTCAGGCCTGTTTGCGGAGCAAAATTATTAATCCCCAGCGGTATCACGGAGATCCGCGCGGCTTGTACGCCAAACTCGCTGATGAGCTCCTGCTTCATCTTTTCCGTATGAACGAACGAATGATCGGCGAGCCGGTATTGGATTCGCAGCGTAAGACGATTGAGGGCGGTGTCCTTTTTATCGCGCTTCGCCGTGTTCACGTTGTGCACGGTAAGCACAACCTTTTTTCCCAGCAACTTGTAGTAGTAGGTGAGCAGTGTTCGGTCGAAATGCAGGAACTTGTTGTTCCACAGGATATGAAAGACCTTTGGCTTTGCTGTGGCGGCGTAGTTGATCAGCTTGGAGTAGTAGCCCAGAATCCTTGCGGTTTTCTTCAACAAGCTCACATGCGGATTCTGATCGCCCCTCAGTTTTAGAAATCTTAGCCGCGGAATGCCGCGGAACTCAGGACTGTCGAGCTCATCACTGGCTATCAGGTCCAGCGCGATTCCTTTTGCGCTGAGTTCTGTTGCTAATCCGAACACGTACGGCTTATCGCTTCCGCCTGTAAGCAGACTCACCTCGATGTCATGGCCAGCAGCTGAACCCTTCAAGTCAGAGGATTTCACTGGCTTCGGCTTCGCTTGATCGATATCAACGGGCATGCTTATCTCTTGAATACCGGAAGAAGCGGATCGCCAGCTTTTGAAGATGGCGGAATCGCTTGTATCGCAGACAACTGGCGTTCCACCGCCGCTTCCACCATGGTCGTGGAGACTAGGTCCATGCAATTCGGCACAAAATCGCAAGTGGGCTTGTAACACACAAGACAATCCATCTGTGGAACGACTTTTTCTCCGAGCCCATACATTTCAATCTCGGCGGAGCTCGTCGGCCCGAACAAAATAACCGCTCGCCGCTTCAGCGCCAGCGCCAAATGCATCGCCAAAGTATCTCCGGCGACAACCACGTGGCACGCAGCAACAAAAGCGGCAAAGTGTCGCACCGTATTGTCGCAGCCCGTGGCAATCAAAGGTATCTTCGAGCCTGCCATCAGCCGGCGGTGGCGTTCACGCTCCTCGGGCCCTCCAAGCAGCACAAACTGCGCCTCGTGCCGCTTCGCCAGCCGCTCGACAAGCTCCAGATAGCCTTCCTCGCGCCACTGCTTCAGTTGCCAGCGCTGCCCTGCCCCGGTGTTCAAGCCGATGACCGGGCGAGACAAATCCACTCCGAGCCGCTCCAGATGCGCTCGGCCTCGGGCCCGCTCATCTTCGCTTAATTCGAGCACATAGCGATGTTCTGCCCCGGAGCACCCGATGATTTCCAGCATGATCTCCTGATAGGTTCTTGTGCCCTGGCGCTTGAGGTCGTCGAAGACGCCCATTTCAAGCCATTTTCGAGCAGCCGGATTTGTGGCTTGCACGTAACCTCTTGCGTCGAAGACAAAGCCGTCCTTCTGCTTGGCATTGGCCATGCTGGCCAGCGCGGCGCTGATCTTGCCGGCGTCCAGATTGATGACGCGGTCGAAAGATCTCGTCTGAAGCTGAAGCAATGCGTCCGGCCCATATTCAAGGACTTCAGTGATGTAAGGATTGCGCTCCAAGAGCGAACGCGACTCCCGGCGCGTAATCCAGGTGATCGCAACGCCCGGATGCGCCTCAGCCAGCGCGGGAAGCAACGCTGTGGTCCGCAATACATCGCCCATGGCGTCGAGCTTAATTATAAGCAGCCGCTGCTCGACTTTTTGATAATGGTCGCAGGTGCAGAGAACCCCGCTGTTCTTATGCCATACACAAGGACGGTCGCCGAGAAAAAACTTGCAATCGAAAGCAATCTCGCGCTCTTCGGTGCTGGGCTGCAAATTCTCAGGATTCTGCGAGTTCGGTTTCATGCCTGAGTCATTCCCTCTTCGAGGAGCTCACAAATTGTATGTCCAATCATGATATGCATTTCCTGAATGCGCGCCGTGGATTTGGACGGAACGCACAAACATAGATCGCAGGCCGTCCGCATCGCGCCGCCGGATTCCCCCGTCATGCCGATAACCGCAACCTTCTTTTCCCGGGCCTCTTCGATGGCGCGCAGAATATTCTTGCTTCCGCCACTGGTGGAAATCGCCAGCAGTACATCTCCCGGCCGCGCGTGCGCAGCAAGCTCCCGCGCAAAGACCTGCTCATATCCATAATCGTTTCCAATGGCCGTGAGTGCCGAGGAGTTCGCATGCAAGGCGATAGCGGGCAGCGGTTTGCGCTCGCGCAGAAACCGGCCGGTAAGCTCCGCGGCGATGTGCTGCGCATCGGCGGCGGAACCGCCATTTCCCGCAAGGAGCAGTTTTCCGCCGGCAGCCAAAGACGCGCGAATCATCTCCGCCGCTTTGGCGACGTCAGGTGCCAGCCGTGGAAGCGCTCTGGCCACTTCGAGGTGCTCGTTCCAAATGGCTTTAATCTTGTCTTCGTGTTGGCCGGGCATTGCGGCGCTCGTGCTCCTTGCTTTAACTTCTCTGAGTATCGGCTGCTTTCAGGGCGTGTCCGTGAGCCGCCCCGGCAGCTTCTAGCCTATACATTGCCTTATCCCACCGCCTGATCAAGGATGCCTTGAATTGGGGAAGCGCCATCTGTGCCCATTTAGCAGCTTCCCATCCAAACACCGCTTTCATCCAGGCGTACTTCCAGCGAAGCCGCGGCTCGTCCATGCAACCGTCGAGCTGCTTTGCCAAATCCTGCAGCTCCGCCACAAGATCGGGCCGCTCGGGATAAAAATTCTCATACCAAGTCTGCAAGTAGTTGAGACAAGCCTTCCGGACGCGCTCGCTGTCTTCGAGCGAACGCAGATATTGGATGTGCAAACGCATCGAAAGCAATAGCGCTTCTTTTTTCTTGTCCGAGGCGCCAATGTGACTCACGCGCTTCGTCGTGGTAATTCTGTAAAACACTTTGGATTCCGGGACAAAGCGCGTACCTTCGGACGCCAGGAGAACACGGCAAAAGTACTCGCCGTCATCGTCAAAATGCAGCCGAGTGTCCCAAGGCCCCGCAGCCTCGGCCAATTCCCTGCTGGTCAGCCAAGTAGCCGTTTGCATGTGCAGATTCTCGTGAAGCTTATGCCGGAGCCATTCCGCCGGAGAAAGATCTTGCCATAAAGAGGTTGGAATGAATCGTGCGCACTGGGTTCGATAGTTGAAGAAAGCCCAGGCCGAGGAGAGCAGGACTCGTTTGCTATCAGATTCCCGGAGCGCTGCCATCTGACGCTCGATCTTGTCGGGGGCCAGAAGGTCGTCCGCGTCCAGCCACTGAATGTAGTCGCCCTGGCTGAGGCTCATCGCATGGTTGCGCGCCGCGGCCGCGCCCTGATTCTCGGTAGTAACGACGGCAACCTCTTTCGAGGCGAACCGCCGGGCCACTTCGGTGGTCTGGTCTTTGGAGCCGTCGTCAACGACGATGATCTCCTTGCGGGGCCAAGTTTGGGCGATGGCGGAACGAAGCGTATCCGCGAGCCACTCCTGGGAGTTATAAGCAGGGACTAAGATGGAGACCAAGGGCTGCATGGAATCTATAGATTCTAAAGGGTTTCTGCCAGCAAAGGGCGAAAAACAAACTTTGTGACGCAAAGTACATGGCCGCGCTATCTAGATTGCGGCGTAATCTAGATGGTGGCCATCTACATAGCGGAATGGCTTTGTAATGCAAAGTAGCTTACCGTGCAAGCTAGCTTGCGGTTTACAGCATCCGCCAGACAACATACGCGATTCTTTGACTCCGGGTGCGGCAAGTCCATAAAAAGACAGATATTTAGAATGCGCATGACGCTGCTGGACGGTAGCGATAGTGGTACCATGTCCTAAAACTGTCCCCCAAGACAGTGCCTTTGAGCTCTTTCTGGGCGCATCATCGATGCCGGGATGAGGGGGCAAGAATTGTGTCCATGATGAAAGCGTGCCGAGTTTTGGTTTTGGGTCTATTTGCTTTGTTGCTGAGCCTTCCGCTTAGCACCAAAGCGCAAACTACGATTAACGCCGCGACTTGCTCCACCACGGAT
>QHYL01000166.1 GCA_003224105.1 Acidobacteriota bacterium
ATTCGGCCACAACATGTGCAGCGCATGCTCGATCTGGTAGAAGATGCTGTCGCGCGCGGGGCGAAAGTTTTGTGCGGCGGCAACACACGGCCGGATTTGGGACCGAATTTCTTTGAGCCAACGGTGATCACCGGCGTTGATTCCTCGATGAATTTGTTTCGGGAAGAGACCTTCGGCCCCATCCTGGCGATGCAGACCGTGAAAGATTCCGAGGAAGCTATTCAGCGCGCCAATGATTCGCCGTTTGCACTGGCCGCAAGCGTATGGACTGAGAATGCGAAGAATGGGCAGGCCATCGCGCAACGATTGCGTGCGGGGGCCGTCATGGTGAACGACGCGATCAGCTATTTTGGAATTGCGGAAGCACCGCACGGCGGATGCGGCGCGAGCGGCTGGGGCCGCACGCATGGCCGCGCAGGAATGCTGGAAATGGTACAAACGAAGTACGTCGACGTGGATAGGCTGCCGAACAGCGAGAAACCATGGTGGTATCGTTATGGCGGCGATTTGGAGCGCGCTGCCGACGCGTTTCTGCGATTTGAATTTTCCGGCGGCATCGGTGCAAAGGTGCGGAACGCCCGCAGCGCGATGAAAACTTTTTTCCGTGACCACGGTTTGTAGAAAGGACTCCATGGCAGAAGAAACGACAGCCACTCCGAAGATTAAAACGCGCAAGCCGAAGCAGCGCGCCTGCGACGAAAAGGACGAGAAAGGAAAACTGTGCGCCGGGCATTTGAAGCGGTGGTACGACTATCCGAAGGAAGTGGCTGCGATTATCGGGCGGAAAGCGGAGATTTATCGCTGCGAGTTTTGCAAGACGCTGTACCGCCCGGATCCTGTGCAGCAGCCGCAGAGCTATACGCTTAGGAACTAGAGAGCAGAGATCGGAGATCGGGAAGTAGAAATCAC
Source organism: Acidobacteriota bacterium (assembly GCA_003224105.1). Classification (GTDB taxonomy): domain Bacteria; phylum Acidobacteriota; class Terriglobia; order Acidiferrales; family UBA7541; genus Acidiferrum. Next base: position 910 of record QHYL01000166.1, read on the forward strand.
GCGCCGATGGTTGAGTTCCGAAATTAGGCGCGGCGCGTTGGAGCCGCAGAGAGTTCATGCAGCAAAACGAATGGATCTACGACTGGAATACGGCCACGCCGCCGCAGATTCCTCCCGGCACGCGCGTGTCCTTGGATGACGAAACGCTTCGCGACGGTCTGCAGAATCCTTCCGTTTTCGACCCCAGCATTGACGAGAAGATTGAAATTCTCCATCTGATGGAGTCACTGGGAATCGACTCTGTAAATATCGGTCTGCCCGGGGCCGGGCCGCGAGCGGTGGCTCACACGGAAGCGCTGGCGCGCGAGATCGCCACGAAGCGGATGAAGATCAGGCCGAATTGCGCGGCGCGCACGCACGAGAACGATATTCGCCCGATCGTGGAAATCTCGCAGCGCGTGGGAATCGCGATTGAAGCGGCCACATTCCTTGGGTCGAGCCCCATTCGCCGTTTGGTCGAAGACTGGACCGTGGATCATCTCCAGCGCACTACGGAAAACGCAGTGAAGTTCGCGGTGCAGCATGGTTTGCCGTCCATGTATGTCACGGAAGACACGATTCGAACGGATCCGGAGACGGTAAAGCGTTTGTACTCGACGGCGATTCACAACGGAGCGCGCGCGGTGGTTCTGTGCGATACGGTGGGTCACGCCACGCCTAACGGCGCTTTCAATTTGGTGAAGTTTGTCGTTGAGGAAGTTGTAAAGCCCTCGGGTGAAAACATTCGCGTGGATTGGCACGGCCACAACGACCGTGGACTAGCCATCGCAAACTCGCTTGCAGCAGTTGCGGCTGGAGCACACCAAGTTCATGGCGCGGCCAACGCACTAGGCGAGCGTGTCGGTAATACGCCGATGGAGTTGATGCTTGTGAATCTTCGGCTGATGGGCTTAATCGACCGCGACCTCTCAAATCTAAAAACGTATTGCGAAAAAGTTGCCGCGGCTACGAAGACCACAATTCCACCGAATTATCCTGTGATCGGCCACGATGCGTTTCGAACCGCAACGGGGGTGCACGCCGCTGCAATCGTCAAAGCCATTCAAAAAGGGAATGAGCGCCTCGCGGATGACGTGTACAGCGGCGTGCCAGCGCACTTGTTTGGTCTCCAGCAGGTGATTGAAATTGGCCCCATGAGCGGCAAATCGAATGTGATTCACTGGCTGACGCGCCACCAGATTCCCGCCGAAGATGCGCTGGTGAGCCGCATCCTGGATGCTGCAAAGCACTCCGCCCGCGTGCTTACGGACGCCGAGGTGCATGCGCTTTGTACGGAGCCGGCACCCCGTTGAGAGGAAAGGCTCCGAACCATATAAACAGGGCGACGATGAAACGCGCGTTGGTTTGCGCTATTCTTCTGGCTATGCCCGTCCGCTCCGCCGCCCCGTCCCAAGCACAGCGCCTGGCCGCGGGCTCCCGGCTTGCGGAGAACGCACGCGTACGCGCGGCGCTCGAGTGGCTGGACCACAATCTATCATCGATCAATGACACACAGGTCCGCTTAACGGAAATTCCCGCGCCGCCTTTTCAAGAAGGGGCGCGAGCCGCAGCCTTGGGCGAGGTGCTGACGGAAGCCGGTCTTGACCTGCACACCGATAAGGTAGGCAACGTCATCGGCGAGCTGCGCGGCGTGAATGACAACGAGATCGTCCTACTTTCGGCGCACATCGATACTGTTTTTCCCGCGGGCACAAATGTAAAAGTCCATCGCGACGGTGACCGCATGACTGCACCCGGCATTTCCGATAACGGCACAGGCATTGCGGCTCTTGTGGCCATCGCGCGGGCGATGGATTCGGCCCACGTGAAACCCGTGCGCACGATTTTGTTCGCAGGAAATGTGGGAGAAGAGGGGGAGGGGAATCTCCGCGGCATGCGCGAATTGGTCGAGACTTACAGATCGAAGTTGAAAGCCGTCGTGGTGCTCGATGGCTCGGGAACGGATCATGTCACGACGAAAGCGCTGGCTTCGCGGCGTCTGGAGGCCACAATCACGGGACCTGGCGGCCACAGTTGGTCGGATTTCGGCATGCCCAATCCCATCAACGCCTTGATTCGCGGTTCGGTGCGCTTTATCAACACAAAGGTTCCTTCCGGTCCGCGCACTACTTTCAACATCGGGGAAATCGAAGGCGGCACTTCGGTGAATTCCGTGCCTTACGAGGCAAAAATCAAAGTGGACATTCGTTCGGAGAACGAAGAAGAACTAGGTCGCCTGGAATCCGCTCTTCGCGAATCGATCGCTGCGGGCGTACGGGATGAGATGGCTCCTCCGCGCGACCGCTCGAAAGGGAATCTCGAATGGAAAGTGGATTTGCTGGGGAGCCGGCCTGGCGGAGAACTCTCAAATGACTCGCCCCTGCTGGCGGCTCTGCGCGCCGCGGACGAAGTCGTTGGGAACCAGTCCCGATTGGAGCGCTCCTCCACGGACGCGAATATCCCGCTCTCGCTCGGGATTGATGCGATTTCGATCGGCGCCGGCGGAATGGGTGGTGGGGCGCATTCGTTGCAAGAATGGTACGACGCCACGGGGCGCGAAGCGGGCCTGAAACGCGCCTTACTGACAGTTCTTGGGATCTCCGGAGTCGCCGAGGAGAAAACTCGATGAAAACGGGAACGATTCGCCGGCGGGCGGGTCTAGTGTGTTTCGCAATAGGCGCGGCGGCGCTGAGCGGCATTTTATTTCACGCACAGGTCTACGCACAAGAGGCGCCGAAGCACACTGTTTTCTACACGCATGGCCGGATTTACACGAACGATCCGGCGGAACCCTGGGCCGAAGCCATGGCCGTCGCTGACGGAAAAATCGTGTGCATCGGGAAGATGGCTCACGTGCTCCTTGACTGCGGTGGCAGCCAGCAGAGCGCGGAGACAGTTCATCTCAACGAGCATTTTGTAATGCCCGGGTTCAATGACGCGCACGTGCACCTGGGAAGTGCGGGCGCGGACGCACTTGCGGTCGAATTGCGCGGCGTGAAGTCGCCGGAGGAGATGCAAAAGCGCGTAGCTGAAGCGGTTGCGCATCACAAAGAAGGGGAATGGATCACCGGCAGCGGATGGGACCACACCCTTTGGCCCGACAAGAGATTCCCGAACCGGCAGCAGCTGGACGCTGTCGCGCCAAAGAATCCCGTGATCCTCACGCACATCTCGGGCCACGTGGCGGTGGCGAATTCGTTGGCGCTGAAGAAAGCCGAGATCGATAAGTCCACTCCTAATCCGCCGGGGGGCGAAATCGAGCACGATGGGTTGGGCGAGCCGACGGGAATGCTGAAGGAAGCCGCCGCCATGGCGCTGGTGAGAGTGCGGATTCCCGATCTGTCGGGGGGAGAGCGGCGCCGAGGCCTTGAAATCGTGCTGTCGAACGTGACGCGCAACGGCGTCACCTCGGTGCAGGACAATTCCGCATGGGAAGATTTTCAGGTCTATCAACAGTTGAAGGAAGACGGCAAACTCACCGCGCGCATCACGGAGTGGCTGC
>QHYL01000167.1 GCA_003224105.1 Acidobacteriota bacterium
TTTAGCCGCCAAGGAACAGGCATTACAGACGACACTCCTGCTCTCCGTGGTGAAATTCGACGCCTTCGAATTCGCCCTGGAGAAAGCGACCGAGCTTGGCGTCCGCGCAATTATTCCCGTGGCTGCAGCCCGGAGCGAGAAGGCGCTTCTGGCCGCTGCTCCCAAGCGCGCCGAACGTTGGAAAAAGATTCTTCTCGAAGCCTCGCAGCAGTCCCGGCGCTTGCGCATCCCGGAGCTGGCGGCTCTCACGAAGCCCGACGCGGCGTTTTTGTCCAATTCGATTGGACTGAGAGTCCTTTTCTCTGAACGCCCTGAAGCGCTATCCCTCCGAAGTATCCTGGAAGGGCAGGGGTCCGCGTGCGTTGTGACCGCGGCCCTTGGCCCGGAAGGCGGCTGGACCGATGCGGAGTTCGAATCCGCCCGCAAGCGTGGTTTTTGCGAAGCTTCGCTTGGTCGTTTGATTCTCCGCACTGAGACTGCGGCGATTGCTGCGCTGGCCTCCGTGAATTACGCGCTTTCCGGCCCGTGAGCACCTAGTGTGCTGACAGTGGTTCGTGACATAAGAAAGGGCGGAGCAATCTTAGATAAGGTTGGACTCCGCAGGGAGCCGCTTTTTGTGCAAAAACAAAATCGCATCTGGCGCGCGCCGCGACGCCCATGCTATAAATAACCAAGTACCCAAGATGGACCGCTCGGACCAGAAACAACGCGGCGACTCAACTTCACCGGAAAATCCGGGACCTGCCCTTTCTTCGGTTCCCGGCCCTGTGAACTCGCCCGCCGCTCCCGCCGCGGATTCCGCGCCGCCTTCAAACACTCTTCGCAAAGAAATTCGCGTCTGGACGCGCGATCTGCTCATCGCCATCGGTTTAGCGCTGGTCATCATCGTGTTCCTTTACCAGCCGGTGAAGGTCGAAGGCACCAGCATGGCCCCGCTGCTCTCCGACCAGGAACGCATCTTCATCAACAAATTTGTCTACCGCTTTGAGCCGATTCAACGCGGCGACGTCGTCGTTTTCTGGTATCCGCTGGACCACACGAAATCATTTATAAAGCGCGTCGTGGGACTGCCGGGCGAAACCATCCAGATTCGACAGGGCACTCTTTACGTCAACGGGAAAACCGTTCCCGAACCATACGTTCCGCCGCAATACGAGGATTCGAGCGATTTCGGCCCGGTGCGCGTGCCCCAAGACAGCTTTTTCGTTCTCGGCGACCACCGCATCAGCTCTAACGATTCGCGGGTGTTCGGTCCCGTTGCCAGTCAGTTTATTTACGGCCGCGCAGTGTTTGCCTATTGGCCCGTAGATCATTTCGGCTCGCTCGAGACCACCGAAGCGAGCAGCAAGTAAATGGCGATGTGCATGAAAATTAAGGGAGGCTCCACTGACAGAAGTCCAGCACCGACCCGCGACCCTCGCGCTGGAAGACGGGCGCCTCTTTAACGGGCGCGCCGCGGGCGCCATCACGCGCCGCGGCGGCGAAGTCGTTTTCAATACCAGCCTCACCGGTTATCAGGAAGTTTTCACCGACCCAAGTTATGCGGGGCAGATTGTCTGCCTCACCTATCCGCACATCGGCAACGTGGGCGCGAATCTCGAAGATGAGGAGTCCGCGCGGCCCTACATTGAGTCGCTGATCGTCCGCGAATTCTCGCAGATTTCCTCCAACTGGCGTTCTTCGGAAAGTGCTCAGCTTTACCTCAATCGCCACAAGATTCCCGTCATCTGGGACATTGATACGCGCGCGCTGGTGCGGCACATTCGCAACGTCGGCGCGCTTCGCGGCATGGTCTCCACGGACGGCACACCCGCGGAACAATTGGTCTTCGAAGCCAAACAGTTGCCTAAAATGGCGGGCCTGGAGCTTGCCAGCCGCGTCACTTGCGCAAAACCCTACGCCTGGGACAAAGGCTCGGTCGAAGTAGCGATTTCGCCCTGGGCCGAGCAGATGGGCGAGTCTGACGCGAAGGGCGAAAGTTACAAGCACCGCGTCCTGGCTTTCGATTACGGCATAAAGCAGAACATTCTCCGGCTGCTTGTGGATCACAATTGCGATGTTTGGGTCGCGCCCGCGCAAACTCCCGCGGAAGATATTCTCGACTTGAAACCCGACGGCGTTTTTCTTTCCAATGGCCCCGGCGATCCTGAGCCTATTGGCTACGCAATTGAAACCATCCGCAAGCTCATTGGCCAAGTCCCGATTTTCGGGATTTGTCTCGGCCACCAGCTCTGCGGGCTCGCGCTGGGCGGCAAAACCTTCAAGCTGAAATTCGGCCATCACGGCTCGAATCATCCGGTGAAAAACCTGCTGACCGAGCAAGTAGAAATCACCGCGCAAAATCATGGTTTTGCGGTGGATCCCGACTCGCTTCCGTCGCGCGACGTGGAGGTCACGCATGTGAATCTGAACGATCACACCAACGAAGGCATGCGCCACAAGAAGATGCCGCTGTTTAGCGTACAGTATCACCCGGAAGCGTCGCCGGGCCCGCACGATTCGCATTACTTGTTCACGCAATGTGTAATAGTTCTGGACACTAAGCCATCTGCCCGGAATGCAAAAATAGCGGTGTTGCTTGATGGCAAGCGAAAAGGAAATGCAAAGCTCATTATCAATCTGCCTGCGGGGCAGGGTTCGCGTTCAATGGTCACCGATTCGCAAGGGGCCGCAGTCCTGAATGATCTCCCGGTGGGAACAAGCTGCATTACCGCGACAGCCGAACATAATCTCTCTGCAGGACTATGCTTAGAGGTGGTATCTGCCCAATTTACCAGCGAGATCAGTTCCTTCCGAATGACCCTGGCGGTTAAGCCGCCGCGATTTAACTCGGTTAACGAAAAAGTGAAACGCATCGAACAGTCGCCACCCGCTCTTCATTTGAGCGCGCTGGCAGGCGTAGTCTTGGATCAAGCTGGCGGGGTGATTTCCAAAGCTGAAATTCAAATCTATAGGCGCGGGTCCTATCCCCGAGAACCCTTGAAGAAAATCAAGACAAATGAGGCTGGAAGATTTTCAGATTCTCTGGAACCAGGCGTCTATACGGTCATCGTGCGGAGGTCTGGATTCCAACCTGAGGTTAATGGGGTTGAGATTTCCCCGGCTGGCAAAGGCGACGAATTGCAGCTAACACTCCAGGTGGGGCCTACCGACACCTGTGATGAAGCAATATAAGGAATTTGGACTGTTGAGAGGCCATGCCTAAACGGAAAGACATCAAGAAGATTTTGATTATCGGGTCGGGGCCGATCATCATCGGCCAGGCGTGCGAATTTGATTACTCCGGAGCGCAAAAGCCGCAAGCGCTTCTGCCCACTGTCGGCGGGCAGACGGCGTTGAATCTCGCGGTGGAGCTTTCCGAGAGTGGCGTCCTGGAAAAATACAAAGTCGAAATGATTGGCGCCTCACTTCGCGCGATCAAAGTCGCCGAAGACCGACTGTGGTTCAAGGACGCGTGCCGCAAAATCGGCTTGGAAGTTCCGGCGTCCGCGCTGGTGAATAACGCGAAAGATGCGATGCGGCTCTGCGACCAACTCGGCTTCCCCCTTGTGATTCGCCCGTCGTTCACTCTCGGCGGTACCGGCGGCTCGATTGCCTACAACAAGGAAGAATTTGCCGAATCCATTTCGACGGCGCTGGACCTGAGCCCGGTTCACGAGGCGCTGGTCGAAGAGTCCGTGCTCGGCTGGAAAGAGTATGAACTCGAAGTGATGCGCGACTTCCGCGACAACTTCGTGGTCATCTGCTCGATTGAAAACTTCGACCCGATGGGCGTGCATACCGGCGACTCCATCACGGTGGCTCCCGCGCAGACGCTGACCGACAAGGAATATCAGCGGATGCGAGATGCCGCGGCCGCCATCATCCGAGAAGTGGGCGTGGAAACCGGCGGGTCGAACGTGCAGTTCGCCATCAATCCGGAAAACGGCCGCATGGTCATCATAGAGATGAATCCGCGTGTGTCGCGCAGCTCGGCGCTCGCCAGCAAAGCCACCGGTTTCCCGATTGCGAAAATTGCCGCACGGCTCGCTGTGGGCATGAGTCTCGATGAAATTCCCAACGATATCACCGAGAAAACGCCGGCTTGCTTTGAGCCCACCATCGACTACGTCGTGGTGAAAATCCCGAAATGGCAATTCGAGAAATTCCCCGGCGCGGACAGTACGCTGGGCACGCAAATGAAGTCCGTCGGCGAAGTGATGGCCATCGGCCGCACTTTCAAGGAAGCGCTGCAAAAAGGCATCCGCTCGCTTGAACCCAGCACGCCTTGGCGCGCACCTGCTGAGACTCCGGATTCGCTGCTGCGCGAGAAACTGGCCACGCCGCGTCCCGACCGCATTTACTGGCTGCTGACCGCCATGGAACGCGGCCTCCATGCCGAGGAAATCTGCGAGCTGACAAAAATCGATCCGTGGTTCATCCATCAGATTGAAGAGTTGACTGCCATGAACCGCCGCGCCGCGAGCGTTACTGTCGAGACGGCGTCGAAAGATTTGCTACGCGAAGTGAAACGGCACGGCGCGAGCGACGAGCAGTTGGCGCAGATTTGGCGCACGACGCCGGCTTCCGTTCGGTTGCAGCGCGCTCGTTATGGCGTTTCGCCCGTTTTCAAACGCGTGGACACGTGCGCCGCGGAATTTGAATCCTTCACGCCTTACCTTTACTCGACCTACGAAGACGAGGACGAATCCGATGCGCAGCAGCGGCCAAAAATCATGATTCTGGGAAGCGGCCCGAACCGTATCGGACAGGGAATTGAATTCGATTATTGCTGCTGCCACGCTTCGTACGCGCTGCACGAAGATGGCTACGAAACAATCATGGTGAATTGCAATCCGGAGACGGTCTCGACCGACTATGACACTTCGGATCGGCTGTATTTCGAGCCGCTGACGCTGGAAGATGTCCTCGCCATCGTCGAACGCGAAAAGCCGCAGGGCGTCATCGTCCAGTTTGGCGGACAGACGCCGCTGAATCTTGCGCTGGAATTGAAGCGCAACGGCGTGCCCATCATCGGCACGGCTCCGGAGTCCATCGACCTGGCGGAAGACCGCAGGCGCTTTGGCCGCCTGCTGGATGAATTGAAAATTCCTCAGCCGCGCAACGCCACGGCGCTGATTCCTGAAGAAGCCGCGCGCGTGGCTGCCGAAATCGGTATGCCCGTGCTGGTTCGCCCGAGCTACGTGCTCGGCGGCCGCGCCATGGTCATCGCCTACGACGTCAACACCGTGCAGGATTACGTCGCCCAAGCCGCGCTCATGGGCCCGGCGCGCCCGGTGTTGATCGACCAATTCCTTGAAGAAGCCACTGAAGTCGACGTGGACGCCCTCGCCGACGGCACCGACGTGATCATCGGCGGCATCATGGAACACATCGAAGAAGCAGGCGTACACTCGGGCGACTCATCATGCGTATTGCCTCCTGTTAGCCTGACGCCCGCTGTTCTCGACACCATTCGCGAGTACACGCGCAGGCTTGCCCTGGCGTTGAAAGTCGTTGGCCTAATGAACGTGCAGTACGCCATTCAACGCGACACGGTCTACGTGCTGGAAGTAAATCCGCGCGCATCGCGCACCGTGCCGTACGTAAGTAAGGCGACAGGCGTTCCTCTCGCAAAAGTGGCCGCGCGTTTGATGGCGGGCAAGAAGCTGGCAAGCATGCACTTGCCCGTCGTGAAGAACAATGGCGTTGCCGAAGTCGCCGTTCGCGAATTTTATTCGGTGAAATCGCCGGTCTTTCCCTTCAACAAATTCCGCGGCGTGGACACGATTCTGGGCCCGGAGATGCGGTCCACCGGCGAAGTTATGGGCATTTCGACGTCTTATGGCCAGGCGTTTGCGAAAGCACAGCTTGCTGCCGGGCAGCGCTTGCCGCGCAAGGGGACCGTGTTTCTCAGCGTGAACGACCGCGACAAAAGACACCTGGCTGCTCTTGGTAAAGAGCTTTCGACGCTTGGTTTTCGCTTGCTGGCGACCCGGGGCACGGCTGCTGCCCTGGAAGCCGCGGGAATTCAGGCGGAGGCAGTCTTCAAAGTGAACGAAGGCCGGCCCAATATTGTGGACCTGGTGAAAACCGGGAAGATCGACCTCATCATCAACACACCGCTGGGCCGTGAGTCTTTTTACGACGAGAAGTCGATTCGGCGCGCCGCGATTCGCTACAATATACCCTGTATCACCACACTGGCTGCGGCCAACGCCGCAGCGCGGGGCATTCATGCCCTTCACGAGCAGGGCATTGAGGTGGCCGCGCTGCAGGATCTGCACAAAGGCCAGGCTGCCGCTTCCGGCGCGCCCGCCTCAGGAGATTAGTCATGGATTTGTCCGGAATTTTTCCCGCTTTGACGACGCCCTTCGCGGCTGACGGCTCCGTCTCGATTGTCGACTTAAAGCAGAACATTCAGCAATACAACAAGATTGGCCTCGCGGGTTACGTAGTGATGGGCTCTACGGGCGAGTCGGTGCTCCTTTCGAAATCGGAAATGGAAGCGGTTCTGGTTGCGGTGAAGGAAGTCGCTTCGCGAGACAAGAAATTGATAGCGGGTACGGGCGCGGAATCCACAGCAGAAACCATCGAACGCACAAAGCGCGCCGCGGAGCTTGGCTACGACGCCGCGCTGGTGAAAACGCCGTATTACTACAAGCCCGTCTACAAACCCGAAGTTTACTTTCAACATTACCGCCGCGTCGCCGATTCGTCGCCGATTCCCGTGCTGCTTTATTCCGTGCCGCAGTTTACCGGAGTGGCGCTCGAGCCACCGGAGATTGCGGTGCTGTCCGAGCATCCGAACATCATCGGCATCAAGGAGAGCTCCGGAAACGTGCAGCGCGTGGCAGAGACCATTGCCAGTGTGCGCTCTAATTTTCAGGTGCTCGTAGGCTCGGCGGCCACGATCTATCCATCGCTCGCCATTGGCGCGCGTGGAGCCATTTTGGCTCTGGGTTCCGCGCTGCCTGAAAAGTGCGTCACGTTGTACGAACTATTCCGCCAGGGCAGGCACGAAAACGCGCGCGAACTGCAAGAAGTGATTCTGCGTGCTTCGAAACTGGTCGTTTCCGAATGCGGAATTGCCGGCGTGAAATACACCATGGACCAACGCGGATTCCGCGGGGGCTTGCCACGGCTTCCACTTCTCCCGCTCAAAGATGAACAAAAGAAACGTGTTAACACCCTCCTGGAAACGCTGGAACCAGCCGCTGTGCGGGCCTAATCCGTTGTTATATGGCCCTGAATTTGGGGCCTGTCCCGCTTGCGTTCGAACCCGGCACGAACCCGGAAATTGATGAGACGTTTTCTCGCGGAGTTCATCTAACCGCTCATGGATTGTCGCGCTCTCGCGTTCAGCCAACTCCCCCACCAGCCTAAGCTGTTTCTCGCTTATTTGGAGAAGTTTGAAAGCGTGAAGGCGTTCTACGCCCACCCGCCCACGATCCAAGCGGTGACGCAGGCAAGCCGCAAGCTGGATTATCCCGCAGAGCGCCGTAGGGAGGTGGCTGCGATTCTTGGCAAGCAGAACACGGAGCTGGGCGCAGGGACGGAGACGCAAACCAATCTGGAACGGCTGGCGAACGGGGCGGTCGCGGTTGTGTCGGGGCAGCAGGTAGGGCTGTTTGGCGGACCCGCGTACGCGGCGTACAAAGCGCTGACGGCGATCCAGATTGCCGAGGAATTGACACGCGGCGGGCTCGAGGCCGTGCCGGTCTTCTGGATGGCGACGGAAGATCACGACCTGGAGGAAGTGCGGCACACCAGCTGGTTTGATTCGGGGAAACTGATTCGTTACGAGTTGCCGGATGGGAATGAAGCGGAAACGCCGGTGGGATGGATCCCGCTGGGAGCTGAAGGCGGAAGATTGGCGCAAGAGGCCGCGGAGTTATTGGAGAAAGACGGCGGCGAATGGCTCGCGCAGTACTTGGCAGAAAGTTACAAAGCTGAGGAGACGTACGGGAGCGCGTTCGGGAAGTTGTTCGCGCGATTGTTCGCGCAACAGGGATTGATTCTCATGGATCCGCTGGATGCGGGTCTGCACAAGGTTGCGGCTCCTCTCTACCAGCATGCGCTAGCGGAGCGCGACGTATTGAATGAAAGACTGCTGCAGCGCGCAAAGGAACTGGAACGGGCGGGATTTGACGCACAGGTGAAAGTAACATCGAAGAGCACGCTGCTTTTTCGCTTTGAGAATGGCGCGCGGCAGGTGGTTACGGCAAGCAATGAAAATTTTCGCGCCGGCGAGAAGAGCTGGCCGCGCGAAAAATTGACGCATCTGACCCACACAGAGCCGGAGAAATTCAGCCCCAACGCGCTGTTCCGGCCAGTGGTGCAGGACTACCTGCTTCCGACGGTTGCGTTCATCGGCGGGGCGGCGGAGCTTTCCTACATCGCGCAATCGGAAGTAGTGTACCAGCATCTTTTGGGGCGTATGCCGGTGATGCTGCCGCGCGCAGGTTTCACGCTGATTGACGCGAAGGCAGGCAAACTCTTGCGCAAGTATGAGCTGTCGGTCGAAGATGTGTGGGCGGGTTCACAGGACTTGCGGCACAAGATGGAAAAGCAGTCCGTAACCGGGTCGCTGGCAAAGGATTTCGATAACGACCAGAAAGAAATGGGTGAGATGCTGGAAAAACTGGGGAAAAAGATTGAGGCTCTCGATCCCACGCTAAAAGGCACGGTCGAAAAGACGAAAGAAGGAATCGAATTTCATCTGGACAAACTGCGGCGCAAAGCGGGCGCGGCTCTGA
>QHYL01000168.1 GCA_003224105.1 Acidobacteriota bacterium
AAGCGCGGACCGATGCTGCGCGAAGTCCACGGGCTCGGAACCCTGGTGCCCGAAGACATCCGCTGGATTCCCGCGCAGACGAATGTGAGAGTAGAACGAATTGTTCTGCGCCCTGGTGCGATTGTGCACCCCAGCTCGGTCATCCTGGAACTGAGTGATCCGCAGTTGCAACGCGACATGCTGGATGCACAGTACCAACTCAAGGGCGCAGAGGCCGACTTCGCCAATCTGAAGGTTCAGGTCAACAGCCAATTAATGAATCAAAAGTCGGGGGAGGCCACTGTTCGCAGCGACTACGAACAGACTCGCTTGCAGCATGACGTTGACGTAAAGCTGTTTAAGGAAGGCATCCAGTCCAGCCACATTGAGGAACTCTCGAGAGTTAAAGAAGAGCAGCTAAAGATTCGTCTGCAACTGGAAGAAGAGCGGACGCGCGTGGCGACAGACTCGGCAAACGCGCAGCTTGCCGCGCAGGAAGCGAAAGTCGAACAGCAGCGTGCCCTCTATAACTTGAAAAAGAGCCAGTACGACGCCTTACACGTTCGCGCAGGAATCGAAGGAGTGCTGCAACTTGTCCCGGTGGAAGAAGGGCAGCAAGTAATACCTGGAACGTACTTGGCGCGGGTAGCAGATCCGAAAAAATTGAAAGCCGAAATCAAGATACCGGAAACGCAGGCGAAAGATGTTGCTATCGGGCAAAAGGCAACCGTAGACACGCGGAATGGCGTGGTAAACGGCAGCGTGATGCGCATCGATCCGTCGGTACAGGCGGGAACGGTGACTGTGGACGTTCGGATAACTGAACCCCTGCCGCTGGGAGCACGGCCCGACTTGAGTGTGGATGGAACCATCGAGCTTGAGAACTTGAGGGATGTGCTTTACGTCGGCCGTCCCGTAAATGGCCAGCCGGAAAGCAAGATAGGAATCTTCAAGCTCGTGGATGACGGATCGGAGGCCGTGCGCGTAAACGTCGTACTCGGGCGCAGTTCAGTAAACACCATTGAAATTCGCGACGGCTTGAAGGTCGGGGACAAGGTGATTCTCTCCGACATGTCGCAGTGGGATAACTTCGATCGGATCCGGCTCAAGTAAAGCACAAATAAGGTGTGTGGCTCCTCGTAAGCGGTCGGGGCGGAAACTAGCAAAGTGAAGAAGGGTCGCGAGGCAGGGAGAGGCTGATGCAGACGCTTTGTCAGGACCTGCGCTACGGCGCGCGAATGCTGGCCAAGAATCCAGGATTCACCGCGGTCGCAATCCTTACCTTGGCGCTGGGTATCGGAGCCAACACCGCCATTTTCAGCTGCATCAACGCCTGGATTATCAAGCCATTGCCTTATCCGCAATCCGACCGGTTGATGGTATTCGCCACACATGACAAGAAAAACGGATGGACCAGCGAACACATCACTTCGCCTGCGGACTTCTTCGATTTTCAGAAGCAGAACGCCTCGTTTGAGCAAACCGTAGCTTGGTCCAGCGCCAGTTTGAACCTCACGGGTGATGGGCGTCCCGAGTTGGTCGACGGCGGTCGAGTAACCTGGAATTTCTTTGATACCTTGGGCGCCAAGCCTATCTTGGGGCGAACCTTCACGCCAGATGACGACCGCCCAGGCGCTCCACACGTTGTGATTCTTGGCGAGGGATTGTGGCAAGGTCGATACGCCGGAGACCAGAGAATCATCGGACGCAACATTACTATCGGGGGCGAAGCGTACGCGGTTGTCGGGGTTATGCCTGGGGAATTTCAGTTTCCGCTGGTGGGCATCGCCAATTTGTGGACGCCGCTGGCGCTGACCGATAATCAGCGCGCGGACCGCGGCAACGTTTGGCTTCCTGCATTTGGCCGGCTGAAGCCCAGTGTAACCCTAGAACAAGCTCGGGCGGAAACAGCAACGTTCTTTGCGCATCTCGAAAAGGAATTTCCGAAGACAAATACCAACCTGACTTGGCTCGTCAGTTCCATGACGGACAGGATTCGCAAGGAAGAAGGCGGGCCCGAAGTAATGATTTGTTTCGTGATTGTCGGCTTGGTTCTGCTGATTGCCTGTGCAAACGTCGCGAATCTAATGCTGGCTCGGGCGACAGGCCGCACGAGGGAGTTTGCCGTGCGTGGAGCCCTTGGCGCGACGCGCAGGCGTTTGGCGGGGCAGCTCCTGACAGAATCGTTGTTGCTGTTTTTGGCCGGCGGCGTGGCGAGTCTGCTGTTTGCCTCATGGGGCATGCGCTGGATTGAGTCACAGATTCCCGGTCATATCCGTGGATACATTGTGAATTATGGCCACGTCGAGCTGGATTTCTCCACGCTGATGTTCACCCTAGGAATTACGTTGCTTTGTGGATTGGTCTTCGGCTTCGCGCCGGCATTCGAGAATTCGCGGCTTGATGTAAATCACACGCTCAAGGAAGCATCCGGCCAGACGTCGGGCAGCAAACGCGGCGCGCGGCTCCGGCGGATCCTTGTAGCCGCCGAGATTGCTCTGGCGGTAGTGGTGCTTATCTCGGCGACGTTGCTCGTGAAGAGCTTCATCATTTCCGTGCGCTCCAGTCCGGGCTACAATCCGGCCAACGTCCTGGTGGCGCAGCTCGCGCTTCCGAAGACGAAATACACAGAAGAGTCTCAATTTCAAAATTTCAACGACGAAGTCCTGTCCCGCATTCGCGCCCTGCCTGGAGCTGGGTCCACCGCCGTGGCGAGTCATGTCCCGTTTGGCGGCTTCGGCCAGGGCATCGAATTCGAGGCGGTCGGGAAGCCGCTTCAACCCGGTGAGAGACGCGGCGCACCCTTCACTGCGGTATCAGCGAATTATTTCTCGACGATGCAGATTGGGTTGGTCAAAGGCCGCTTTTTCGATTCCTCCGACGCGTATGGAACTTCTCCGTCCGTAATTATCAGTCAAGCGATGGCCCGACAGGTTTGGCCGGGCGAAGATCCCATCGGGAAGAAGCTTCGATTGGGCGAACAGCGTTCCGTTGCGACGATTGTGGGTATAGTGAATGACATTAAGACCTACTACTTGCGCGAGCGTCCCGGGTGGCACATCTATGCTCCTTTGGCGCAATTTCCGTCGAGGACTTTCGGATTCGTCGTGCGCTCCTCCAGTGACTCCGCGACAATGGCCACAGCTATCCGCGATGCGATTTGGGCTGTCGACCGCGACCAGCCTATCTCTTCAGTCGAGCCACTCGAAAACCTGATAGCTGCCGTAAACACCGGGGACCGCGTGGTAGCCAACCTGATGGTTTTCTTCAGCGCTCTGGCCATGTTTCTGGGGGCAATCGGGATCTATGGCGTAATGACGCATCTGGTCTCACAAAGAATCCATGAGATCGGAATTAGAATGGCCCTGGGAGCAAGTCCGGCGCAGGTGATGCGCATGGTCATCAGCCACGGACTGAAGTTGGCGCTGATCGGTATTTCGGTGGGCGTGCTCGTTGCGCTGGGCGCGACTCGGGCGCTTGCCGCCGAGCTCTATCAGGTCGCACCAAATGATCCACCGACATTTATCGAAGCGGCGCTTTTGTTTGCTTTGGTTGCCTTCGCGGCGTGTTATCTGCCCGCGCGGCGAGGCATGCGCGTAGATCCATTAGTTGCGTTGAGATACGAATGACGGTTTGGACGCCCGCAATTAGAGGTTGAAAGGAAGCAATGCGCTCGTTGTGGCAAGACGTGAGATACGGCCTCCGGATGCTGCTGAAGAATCCGGGGTTCACCGTGATTGCGGTCCTGACACTGGCCCTTGGAATAGGGGCCAACACCGCCATTTTCTCGCTCTTGAATCAAGTGTTACTGCGGCGGCTCCCGGTCCAAAGTCCCGAACAGCTCGTCATCCTGAAATCGCCGGGCCCGAAGCGTGGCCATGTCTGGAGCGACGGCGACGATTCCGAGATCTTTTCTTATCCTTTATATAAAGGCCTGGCTAAGAATGCGGCCGTCTTCGATGGCGTGATCGCGCGCTATCAATTCGCCGCGAGCATCGCCACCCACGGCCAGACGGAGCGCGACTCCGGCGAGCTAGTCACCGGAAACTATTTCCAGACGCTGGGCGTGCGCCCCGCCCTCGGCAGGTTGTTGACCCCGGCAGACGATGATGCCCAAGGAGCGCATCCCGTACTAGTGCTGAGCCACGGCTACTGGACGCAGCACTTTGGCGGCGACTCGGGCGTGCTGAATCAAACGATCCTTGTGAACGACACGCCTATGACCATCGTTGGCGTGGCCCAGGCCGGATTCACGGGCGTCCAGGTAGGCCAAACGCCGGATATTTTCGTGCCCATGACCATGAAGGGTCAGATGACGCCCATCCGCAGCGGACTGGACGACTGGAACGACTCCTTTCTGGCTGTGTTGGCTCGTTTGAAGCCGGGAGTTTCCAAGGATCAAGCGCAAGCGGCCATCAATGTGGATTACCACCCCCTCCTTGAACAGCAAATGGAGCATCTGGCGGGCGGCGGCGACCATCTCCACGGAAAAGACCGCGAAGCGTTCTTGAATAAGAAGGTCGTGCTCTACCCCGGCGCACAGGGCCGCACCGTCGTCCAGCGGGACTCCGGCCCGGCGCTCGAAGCTTTGTTTGCCATGGTGGGTTTGGTGCTGCTCATTGCTTGCACCAACGTCGCCAACTTGCTCTTGGCCAAGGGCGCAGCCCGGCAACGGGAATTCGCTATTCGTTCGGCTCTGGGAGCGACCAAAGGCCGCTTGATTCGTCAATTGATGGTGGAGAGCTTCCTTTGCGCGCTAGCGGGGGGCGCTTTCGGCCTGCTTCTGGGCTCTTGGTTAATGAACATTTTGACCCAAGCCGTCGTTTCTGAAGGAGGAGTGCAGGGTATCACTTCAAAAGTGGACGCGAGTGTCTTAGGATTTGCGGCTCTCGCAACGGCTGCCTCGGCCTTGGTATTCGGCTTGCTTCCCGCGTGGCGGGTTGCGCGGGGGAGCGTATCTCAGGTCCTCAAGGACCAGGGTTCCACCGGGTCGGCGGGGCCAGGACACGTGCGTTTCCGCAAGCTTCTCGTAGCGGGGCAGGTGGCGTTTACCGTTCTTCTTCTTGCGGGGGCCACCTTGTTTGCGCAAACCCTGTGGAATCTGCGCAAACAGAATCTGGGCCTGAGCACGGAGAATCTGATCACTTTTTCCGTTTCGCCGCAGTTGAGCGGATACGACGGGACTAGAACCGTTGCCTTGGTGGACCAATTGCGGCAGCGTCTGGCGGGGCTTCCCGGCGTATCGGGAGTGGGAGCATCGCAAATCCCCGTGCTGACGGGTACCGACATGGGAACGAACATCACCGTCGAAGGCCGCCAAAACTTGGACACCGACGAGAGTCACGTCAACTACGACGCGGTCAGCCCGAATTATTTTTCAACCATGAAGGTGCCGCTGTCTTCGGGGCGAGAATTCAACAACGCTGATACGGCGACAAGCCCGAAAGTTGCCATCATCAACGAAACGATGATGAAGGCATTCTTCCCGAATAGGAATCCGATCGGCGTGCACCTTGCGATGGGTTCGGGCAACGATGTTAAGCCCGACATTGAGATTGTCGGCGTGGTGAAAGATGCCAAGGAATCGCATGTCCGAGACAATGCCAGGCCTTATTTTTATCGGCCTTATGCCCAGTTTGGAAAGCTCTTCGGGATGACTTTTTACGTGCGCACCAACCAGGATCCGCTGCTGATCGCCAACGACATGCGACAGGTCGTTCGGCAACAGGATGCGAATTTGCCCGTTTATGAACTAAAGACGGTGAGCCGCGTCGTGGATGAGGATTTGTTTGCCGAGCGCGTGATCGCCGGGCTTTCCTCCAGTTTTGGCGCCCTCGCGGCCATCCTTGCGGCGCTTGGAATTTATGGCGTGCTTGCCTATCTAGTGGTTCAGCGGACGCGAGAGATCGGCATCCGCCTGGCGCTCGGCGCGGCCAGCGCGGATGTTCGCGCACTGGTTTTCAAGGAAGTGGGCTGGATGGTGTTTGCCGGAATTGCTGTGGGGTTGCCATCCGCATATGGTCTGGCGCGCGTTAGCGAGTCTCTCTTCTTTGGAGTCCACGCCGGCGATATCACCGTGTACCTCATATCGCTCAGCGTAATCGTGATGATTGCAGGTATCGCTTGCTATGTGCCATCACGGCGGGCGACGCGAATCGATCCGATCGTCGCTCTGCGCTACGAGTAAGGGAACTTAATTTTGGTTTGGGAGTAAGAACTTGCAAGTGCAACGGATTTCTGGAATCGAATTCGATAAGGAGAACACATGGTAGAAACCAGCGACACGCTCATCAAAATGGAAGGCGTCAAGAAAGTATTCCTCACCGACGAAGTGGAGACTCACGCCCTCGAGGAAATCCATCTCGAGATCAAGAAAGGGACGTACATCTCCATTGCCGGGCCTTCGGGCTGCGGCAAGTCCACATTGCTCTCGATCTTAGGATTGCTGGATTCGCCTAGCGATGGCAATTACTGGCTGAATGGCCAGCCGGTGGCGAAGCTTAC
>QHYL01000733.1 GCA_003224105.1 Acidobacteriota bacterium
TGCTAAACTACCCTCCATGGTAAACGCCGCGAAGCGCCACTGCCTCATTGGAAAATTCCCTTACGGGCGGCGCAAAGGATCCAGGATCGAGGAAAAGACGGTGTAGAAGTTCCAATGTGATCGCCTTGTGGATGGTATTGGTATAGTTTCGATCACCTTTTAAGTGACGGCGAACCATAGCCTCCAGGCTTTTGCGGTCGAAGTAAGGCCGGGCGAGAGTCCGCGAATCAAGCAAGATTTCCCGGACGTAACCGGCAAGGGCATCCCGATACCACGTACGAAAATGAAGAATCTTGTGCCTTCCAAGAAAGAAACGCTGGAGCTGTAGCGAGGAGAGAGCATGGTCCACTCGGGCCACCCATTGCGGCATGCCCATGTCGTAGGCATATTCCGCCTTGAATTGGAACTCGCGGAACGCGCGGGATGCCGCCCGAAAAACACTTCCTCCATTTCCACCTACGCCGCGGTCTGTCGGGACGCGCAGTAGGTCACGGTTCCCGTCCCTGATCAGCCGCAGCGAAATATCGCCGTGCTCTGCTTGGGGCGCTCGAAAAACAGTCCTTACGAGATCGTTGTCGAGATAGGGTGTGCGAACCGAATTCTGTATCTGCTCGAGCGAAAAAAGGCTGCAGTGATAAAAAGCGGCCTGCTTGAAAATAGCGAAGGACGCAGGGTTACCCTTGCAAACGCTGTCGTAAGTCTCGCTGGCCTGCTGAGTGTAACGAAGAAACTCTGGAGCCAGAAATCCTGGCTCAGTTTGTTCCGGCTTGAACGCGCGAACGCGGCGGAGGACTTCACTCCCATAAAGTCCGGTCATTCGAACGGGTGCAATGGCGCGGGCTCTCTCATTCAAATACAGGTCGGGAGAAAGACCAACATCGACATAACCGTCGGTAAGGTACACCGTACGCTCGGCGTAGTGCGAAAAGCGCGCGAGGAATTCCTTTCCCACGGGGACTTCCTCGTGCTTCTGGCCGCACAAGGCGGCCAACTTTCGCGCCACGATAACGTCATAGCAGTCGTGGAACATCCCTGCGAAGGTGTAACAGGGAAGCGAACCAGCCTGGGGCTTCTGCCAAGCCAGGATCAGGCGTGTGTCCAGTCCGCCCGTTAGCGACATGCCAATCGGCTCACGCCCTTGGAAATACCGCGGAAGGTTTCTCGAAAAAATACGCCGCATCTCTTCGTAGTAGGGCTCTGGTTTCAGCGGGTCTTGGTTCTCCCATTCCTGTGGCTCGAAGTACGTTCCTTTTTCATCGATGGAGCCGTTGCGAAAGACCCACTTGGATCCCGCTGGCAGCACGTGAATGCCTTCGAACAGAGAACGTCCTTCAAGCGTGCAACCGCAGGCGGCGAATTCTCCCGCCCCCTGCGGATCCAATCTTCTGGTCTCCGGACGCACAGCCAGAATCGCTTTGGCTTCGGCGGCAAAATGGAAGGCGTCCTTGGAATGATGAAAGTAGAGGCGGTGCATACCATATCGGTCATTAAATTCTTAAGGCCCTCGACGGTCCCTGGCTCTGGAAACTCTTCGCCTGAGAAAACCAGAACCACGTCTCCCTGTTCATTTCGCAGGGGCATTCTGTCGGAGAAGGAACCTTTTCGCGCGATCCAGCCGACATAAACGCCGAGCGATTCCTCCACCCAGGTACCCGTCACATAGAAATCCTCGTGATTCAGAGCACCAACCATTTGGAGAAGCTCTCGTTCCGCGCGTTCGCGAGGCATCGAAGTGATGAGCCCGACGATTCCCGGCATAACCTAATTAAGATCCCTTTCTCTGGCACTGCACCAGTTCATGACTCGAACGCGATGCGCAGCCTCACACCTGCTGTAGGCGTTGGCTGATAAAAAAGGAAGCCCGAAGATTGGCTGGGGCGGGAGGATTCGAACCTCCACCCTCTGCATTAACAGTGCAGCGTCCTGCCAATTGGACTACGCCCCAATGGTGCTCTGATTGGATCCTGCTCCTCGAAGCTTCCATAACATAGCTCGCGTGTTCAAGAGCACTCTCCAAATGCTTTGCGGTAATACGTGGCCGATCCCGTGATGTAAATTCATCGCCAACACGGCTTTACCTTTTGCTGTCAGCGGTACGTAGTATCTCGGGACCAACGCTTCTTGAAAACCATTTCTACGCTTAAATTCCGTCAACGAACTCTTAGCATCCCTATAGATGAAGTTTCCGTACACCAAATGAGACATTCCATTTGCTGCGCAGATTTCAACAGCTTTAGCAATCAATGCATTGGTCGGCTTCTTATCAAAATGCTTGATCATGCTTATTACGTGAAACGTGTAAGCTACGCTTCCCACTTTCACCATTTTTATGAAACCCACAAGCTCGTCTTTGTAATACGCTCCGATGAAAGTGCTCCTGTCGAGATATGTGGAGCTGATTTCTTTAATGGTTTCGAAGTCCTTGTTGTAATGCCAGAAAGGCTTTCCTTGCCGGAACGGAGATTCGTTGTAAATAGCCATTATTCCTTTTACGAGACTGTCGTCACAATTTACCTGCTTCGTCACGATACCAAGTCTTGCCGCCTTCTTGACGGCGCTGCGGACATCGGATTTGGCCAATTTCTCCAGCCATTCGCAATAGGCGGTTATGGGGATTACGGCCAGACTGTCGTGTTCTAAATGGTAGGAATACCTTGGAATAGTATTTGGCAGCTTCTGAGCAAACGTAAATAGGTCGGCATCCAGCCGCGTTTCCTTTATTTGAGAAACAAACGAGGCCGGGTCTGAGAACGTCTCACCCTCTATCCAATCTTCATCTCGGCTCCATGACCTGGTTTAACTGCTTGCTCTCCGGGGACGCCTTCACCTCTGTACAGCCGTCGGTTCCATAGGGGAAGTACGTAGCTGCCCGGTTAAGCGACTGTCGTCTGGGACCGCGCTGCTAACTTTGTCTTTTACCCTTTCGGGCACAGCAATAGCCCCAAACAGGAAAGTAAGGCACATCAAATGACTGCTCTTAAAAGCCGCCTCGGTGACATTGTAGAAAAGCAGAACGGTCCACAGCGCCAAACTGAACGAGGCGAAGTTAGAGAAGGGCCTAAGCCTCGCGCAAATGGTGCGATAGCTCCCTACAAGAAATGCACAGATCAGAAAGAGACCGATGCTCCCCTGGTTTAGGTAAACTTCAAGGTAGCCATTATGGGCTTCGTTAACGTAAGTAAATTTCTGGTAAACCCATTCGAGCCGCGATCCCAGCCAGAAGCTTTCGTAGCCGGTGCCAACCAGGGGATTCGTATGCATACTGAGCAGGATTTTCCATAATTCAGTTCTGCCGGTGAGGTTTCCGTTTCGGCCAACGGTTTGTGCCAGACTTCCGTTCAAGTTGAAGCCAAACGCAAGAATCAGGTAGAGAACGAAGAACGTTGGAATCAGAACCTTGAGGAGGCCGGGATTGCGCTTGCCTCTCCTTGTGTGAGCCGCTGCAATCACAAAACAGCCCAGCGCCAGGCAAACGCTGGAAGTCGCGCTGCTCGCGAGGTGTAACACCCAAAGGGTCATTCCCATAAGCAGGATGTCCAGGAAGATGATCCGCCACACGCGCCGCTCTTTTCGTTCGGGCCACCGTGAAACCATGTCCCAGAAAAAAAAGATCCCGCACACCAGGCAAAGGACTCCGAGCATATTCTTGCTC
>QHYL01000734.1 GCA_003224105.1 Acidobacteriota bacterium
TTCTTCTCCTTTGTGCCGAGCGCCCCGTTCGCCCCTCCCTCGAAGGCGTCCACCGTCCCGGCAACAAATTCGTCAAGCGCTTCTATCGCTGGTACATGCGCAAAATCGGCAAGCCGCCTGCCTGGGAAGAAAACGAACCCGTTTGAACCAAGTCAGCTACAACCGTCCGTAGAAAAGTCATCAATGTCCACCAATCGAACCGCTGCACGCTGGCAATCGGAGGCCGCGTTCTTTGATCGCGATCCGCAAACAAACATGCTGGGGGGGACTGCTTCGCGCGATCGATCCCCTTACGCTCCAGCGCTACAGCGCGTCTTTTCCGCGCAGACGGTTACAGGAGGAATTCCGGTTCCATGTGCCCAAAAACCTTCGAGGCAAGCACGTCCTCGACATCGGCTGTGGCGATGGCCACAATTCCGCCTTTTCTGGCAAAGCTCGGCGCCAAAGTAACCAGCATTGTCTCACCCAATCCATCGACCCGGCCCATAAGAAAGCGGAAATCAATAAGGTAAGGGACGCCACCCGTTTTATCTGCTCGCCTGTCGAAGAAGTGGAAATCCCGGCCCATTCCTTCGATGTCATCTGGGGCGACGCCATCCTCCATCACTTGATTGAGAATCTCGAGTTCGCTCTCTCGCGGCTCACTCTGTGGGCCAAGCCTGGGGCCCTCATGTTGTTTTCCGAGCCCGTCAACTTCAACAACGCGCTCCGCCGCATCCGGTTTGCGCTGCCTGTTAAAACCGACGCGACCCCCGATGAGTGCTCCCTCGAACCAGCCGAGTTGACGCTGATTCGCCGCTTTGTCCCCGATCTCCGCGTCCGTTGTTATTCCCTCTTTGGACGGTTCAGCCGCTTTATTCCCATCAACTACAACTACGAGCGCTCGTCTCTCTGGCGCCGCATGATCGTTAATGCCTTGGCCAGCTTCGAGTATGCTCCGCTTTCCCTACCCTTCTTCCAAAACCTGGCAGGCTACGCCGTCTTCTACGGCCACCTTCGGCATCCGGGCCCCGCTGGCAACTTCAACCACGACGTTAACTAAATCAGCCAACCGCCCGGTACTTCAAAGAGCTATGTATCATTACTTAACAACAAAAGCCCCCCCCCCAACAGGCCTTTTCAAGAGATCACACGAAGCAATCTTGGCCGGATCGCCTGCAGTACCGCATCCTCAAGCGAGTCTCTCCCGGGGAATCGCAATACATGTCCGGCGACGCCTATGCGGGCAAAATCAAAATTAAGACCTTACTGGGCGACGCGCTCTTCTATGAGCTTCGCGGGAAGACCGTCATCGATTTCGGCTGTGGGGAAGGCGACGACGCCATCGCCTTAGCGAAAAACGGCGCTCTCCGGGTAATCGGGATCGACATCAGGGAATCGGTGCTCGAACGAGCCCGCCAGAAAGCTCGGCGCGACGCGCTGGAAAGTGTTTGTCACTTTTCCACGACTACAGACGAGCAGGCGGACGCCATCGTCTCCATCGACTCCTTTGAACACTTCGCCGACCCCGCCGCCATCCTCCTGACCATGGCCAAGCTCCTGAAGCCCGGTGGCTCCCTCTACGCCAGCTTTGGCCCTACTTGGTACCACCCTCTCGGGGGTCATCTCTTCTCGGTTTTTCCTTGGGCCCACCTGATCTTCTCAGAGAAAGCTCTCATCCGCTGGCGGTCAGACATTCGCAGCGACGGCGCCA
>QHYL01000735.1 GCA_003224105.1 Acidobacteriota bacterium
GTTTACAAAATTCTCGCGGCATTGCCGTCCCTGCGAGATTTTCTCCCTTCTAACCTCTTGTATCCATAGGACTTATTTATCGCTTGACAAATAGTCCAAATGTAGTATAATGGCTTCTGGCGATTCGGGAACGGTTCTCTCTATATAGCCTGCCCCGCTGAACCCCATGCCCCCCCGCCGCGCCGTACCTCTCACCCCTCCTTCCCTGATCCCTGCCTTCCTCCAAAATGTCGCTAACTCCTGTATTTGCCACACTTCCGAAAAATCGCCCGTAACTCCAATCATTGCCACACTTCCAAAAACCCCCTCCCGTAAGTCCTTTCCTTGCCACACTTGCGACCCCCTCCCCTGGCCCTTGCCAACTGTGAACTGCCAACGGCTTACCCTGCGCGCAGTCGCAGGGATTTCCGCATATCACGACAACCTTATTCAAACACTGCAACCTGCAACCTTCAACCGTTCTGTCCGCTTGCAAACCTGTGGCGCTGCCTCTACGCTACTCGCGGGGGACACCACACTTGATGCCCGATCTTTCACCGGAAGCTCTGGCCTTCGACTTCATCCTGTTTGTGGTCTTTCTCTTTTCCACCACCTGCCACGAAGCGGCGCACGCGCTGGTGGCCAAGCTGGGCGGAGACGAAACGGCCTTCCAGGGCGGGCAGGTAACCCTCAACCCCGTGCCCCACATCCAGCGCGAGCCCTGGGGCATGGTGGTTATTCCCGTCCT
>QHYL01000736.1 GCA_003224105.1 Acidobacteriota bacterium
CTTTCCGGGAGCGGCGGATTTACAGCTTTCGCCCGTATAAAACGGATTTACATTCTAAGGAGCGTTGACAGCAAGTCTGTCAAAATTCCATTTGATTACAAAGCGGCAATCAGCGGCAAGAATCTGGAACAGAATATCGAGTTACAGCCCGGAGACGTGGTGGTGGTGCCGTGAGGCAAAATATGAAAGCCTGGAAGCAATTCGCCCGTGGAGTCATTGCCATTCTTTGGTGCGGTATGTGCAGCGCCGCGCTCTGGGCTCAGGAACAAAGCGACGATAAACCAAAGCCCGCCGCGCGGGTGCTGTTGCCGCTTCCTGACTTAAACGGGAATCAGCAAGATGATGAACAGGGAAGTCAGACCATGCAACCGGATCGCGGGCCCGTCGGCGGCGTCCAAGCGGGAACTCTGGGCACTTCCGAGATACGACACAGCTATTGGGTGACAGGCCTGCAATATGGGAATTCGACACAAACAAATTCCGTCAGTACGACAGCAACCACCGGTGGATGGTCGACAGCGAATTATGCGAGCGGGAACTTGAGCCTGCTGGAGGCGTGGGGACATTCTCTGCTCGGGGCGAATTACTCCGGCGGAGGATCTTTTTCCAGCGACTCAGGCTCGACGCAGTATCATCAACTTTCCTCTGCCTGGCAACTTGATGGACGAAGATGGCAGGCACTGATTGTGGAACAACTCTCTTACTTACCACAGAGCTCGTTTGGGTTTGGAGGCACGACCGGCTTAGCTGTTCCAGGAATTAGCGGCGCTTTGGCGGCCCCGCTCCCAGGCTTGCAGCAAGTATTCGTGCCCGGACAGTCGGTTCTATCCGCGATTGGTCCGAGATACAGCAGCTCCTCTGGGGCGCAACTAACGTATGGAGTCAGCCGGCGGGGAGCTTTCACGGCTGCTGTGGTTTATGGGTTACTGCGGTTCAGCAATTCCGGGAACGTCAGCAATGATACGGAGATTCTAAATGCCGCATACAACTACGCCGTAAGCCGCAAGAATTCGATTGGAGTCATCTATCGATTTACGGCGTACCACTTTCCCGGCAATCCACAAGCGCTGGGGGACCAACTCTTCGAATTCATGTATGCGAGGAGAGTTACCGGGAGGCTGGCACTAGGTGGCGGCAGCGGATTCTTCAGTGGTTCGAGGACCGATGAACTGTCTGCGAACCTGGGTTGGCCGCTGAGTCGAGCATGGACTGGCAGCTTGAATCTCGGATACGCTCGGAACAGCACAATCGTAACGCTCAAGGCGCTGTCATCGCCGACC
This sequence comes from Acidobacteriota bacterium, assembly GCA_003224105.1. Taxonomy (GTDB): domain Bacteria; phylum Acidobacteriota; class Terriglobia; order Acidiferrales; family UBA7541; genus Acidiferrum. The sequence goes on from QHYL01000736.1 coordinate 1,281, forward strand.
TACACTTCCTGGATAACGGGGGCGGGCCTGAACCGGCCGCTGGGCAGAAGCATGAGGTTCTCGCTCGGATACCAAGCAGTGATTCAGTCTTCGAATGGAGTCATTTGCAACACTCCGGCTTGCCAGACGACCCAGATATCACACCAGATACAAACGAGCATCCAATGGAATGCGCCACCGCAGGTGTTACGATAGGTATATCGCAACATATCTAATCCTTGGGAGCAGTGTTTTGCGGTTTGCTCGCTGAAATTTTACGAGCAGGCAAGTAGGCGGGAATAAAAGAAGCAAGACAATGTACAAGAGTTTTTACGGACTAAAAGAGAATCCTTTTAACGTCAGCCCGGATCCGCGGTATCTGTTTCTGACCAAGCAGATCGAAGAGACGATATCCGGGCTCATGTACGGAATAGAAACGAGAAAAGGGATCATCACGCTCACGGGCGAGGTGGGAACTGGAAAGACGACCCTCATCAATCGTCTTTTGGGATGGCTGCACCAGCGGGGGGCGAAGTCGGCGTTAAACCACGGTACTGATCCTTGATGAGGCGCAGAACCTTACATTCCCCGTGCTCGAAGAAATCCGCTTGCTGACAAATCTGGAGACTTCCACGGAGAAGCTGCTGCAAATCGTGTTATCGGGCCAGCCTGAGCTCGATGAGAAGCTAAACTTGCCGCAACTCCGCCAGCTACGGCAGCGAGTCATGATTCGATGCAAGACCAGTCATTTGACGAAGGAAGAGACGCACGACTACATGCACGAAAGACTAAAAATCGCGGGCGCGGATCCCGGCAGCCAGCCGATCTTCAGCCCCACCGCGATGGACACGGTGCATCTTTATTCTTTGGGAGTTCCGCGCGTGGTGAACCTGCTGTGTGAACACGCTTTAATAAACGCGTCTGTGGAGCACCAGCGTCCAATTCTGCCGAAAACGGTCGAGGATGTGGCTCACGAGTTTCAATTGGACCAGGTCGAGCCAACAGCATCGCCCGAAGCTCTGCGAACCAGCGCTGAGCTTTACAATTCGGAGGCCTTTATCCAGAACCTTGGCGAGGCGCTTTCGCGCTTCCGGATGTTTCCTCAGAATCCACCCGTACGCAGAAAGTAGCTTCGTCACAGTTGGCATGGTTTACGACAGGTTCAGCCTTTCGCCCGCAGTTGTTTCGACTCACCAGGTAAATGTAAATGCGTAAAGTGGTGTGCTCCAACGCCAGCTCGCAACGCGCGACAATCTCGCGCAGATGCTTGGGAAGGCTTCAAATGAGTATCAGTACCGAGGGGAATGCCGTTGTCAATTGGTGGTAAGACTTTTCCACGGCCGACCGCGGCGATCCTCCAACTTTGGATGCTATGGGCCGCCCGAGTCACGCCTTACTAGCGTAAGTACATTAGTTGCAGTGAGTTGTGGGTGACCGGGTGCTCCTCTGATTCAGAATTGAAGCGAGATGGTCTGGCAGGTCGATTGCGACAGGTGAAGATGCCGTTTGAAGTCGGCTTTTTTGTACTTAAGTCATTGATTTTAAACGGGCTAAAGTGGTCTTAAGGTTAGATTCAGCATTTCCGGTGAAGCAAAGTAATGGCGGTAGCCTGTCCGCCGATAGCGACTGTCCCGTCCCGGGACATCCTTTTCGAGGCTTCACTGAGTTCGGCTTGTCTTGGGCCAGGTAGTCCGAAAAAAGCCGAGGCGGGACGGTTCGACGCCACAGTTGAAAGTGATTTATCTTCCTCCGCAGACGAAAGAGCCGACATGATTCGAGTGGGTGTGATTGGTTACGGATATTGGGGCCCGAATATCGTCAGGAATCTGCACGGC
>QHYL01000169.1 GCA_003224105.1 Acidobacteriota bacterium
GCTGCGAACTGCCCTGCTTCGCGGTGCAGTTGAGGCGAAGATGTTCCCAGCTCTCGCATCTCGCCTGCAACCAGAATTCGCCGATGGAAATTCGGCGTGGCCGCTAGCAATTCCGTCATTGCCTGCAAGGCCGCCGGGCTTGAGTTGTAGCTGTCGTTGATCAGCGCCGCCCCATTTGAGAATCGCAAGAGTTCTCCACGCATCGCGGGCGCACGCAGCGTGTTGAAAACGCTTTGCGCTTCCGCCGCGCCGATTCCCCAAACGCTTGCGGCCCCCAACGCCGCCAGCGCGTTGGCAATGGCGTGGCGTCCGGGAACCGCCAGCTCCAGCCGGACGCGGCCTTCGGGGCTCAGGTAATCGAACGCGGATCCCAAAGCGCCGCGGTCTTCAATTTCTGCGGCCATAAAAAACGCCTGCTTTTCCAGGCCATACGTCAAAACGCGCCCCGGAGCATACGGCCCAAACGCCGCCACGCGCGGATCGTCCGCGTTCAATACCGCTGTGGAACCGCGGCCGTTCAACCCTTCAATCAATTCGCGCTTGGCCAAGGCAATTTCATCCACCGAAGAAAAAAACTCCAAATGCGCGGGAGAGACGCGCGTCACCACGCCGACGTCCGGCCGCGCAATCGCCGTCAAACGCGACAGCTCACCGCGCCGCGACATCCCCATCTCCAGCACGGCCGCTTGATGTGTTTCTTCCAGCCGAAACAGCGTCAGCGGCAGGCCGTACTCGTTATTCAAATTTCCTTCGGATTTCAGGACCTGCAGCTTCGCGCCCAGCAAGGCCGCCAGAATTTCCTTCGTGGTGGTCTTGCCGACCGAACCGGTGACGCCGGCAATTTTCCCGCCCCAGGCTTCGCGAACGGCGCGAGCCAGTTGCTTGAGGGCCTCGAAAGTGTCCGCCACGGGAATGCAGCGGCCGCCCACCCAACCCGCAAACTGCGGGAGCTGGGCTTGCGCCACCACGGCTGCAACGGCGCCGAGCTCCAACGCGCCGGCCACGTGATCGTGTCCGTCGTGACGCGGTCCGTGGATGGCCACGAACAGTTCTCCGGCACGTACCGTGCGAGAATCAATCGACACACCGGCCAGCCGGGCCAGGGGGTCGAGCCCCGTTCCCGGCCGAGAACCCAAAGCGCCAGCCACCTGTGCAATCGTCCACCGCATAAGTTCCTCAAAGGGTTGGTCTTATTCCAGTATCCCGTCCAGTACCCAACGGCTCGTTCTCTTTTCAATTTTTTGAGGGCTCCTCCTTCGAGAGGTCTGTTTTTGGCTCCCCCGACCTGGCCGGGGCCGAGCGCCCTCGTTACTGCACTGAAACAAGCGCTCTAGGTGCCAAACCCTGAGCCGTTTTTCGGCCCTTCAAAACCACGCTCGCGCAGCGCGCGCCGCGCTATTTCGCGATCGTCAAACTCCAAGGTGCGGTCCGCGAGAATCTGGTAATTTTCGTGCCCCTTGCCGGCCAGCAGCACAATGTCGCCCGCGCGCGCTTCATCCATCGCCATGCCGATGGCTTTTTCGCGGTCCGGCTCGATCAGATATTTTCCATTTGTTTTCTGGAGACCAACCACGATGTCGCTAATGATTTTCAGGGGATCTTCCGTGCGCGGGTTGTCGCTTGAGAGAATCGTCAAGTCGCTGAGCCTGCCGGCCACTTCTCCCATGACCGGCCGTTTGGTGCGGTCTTTCAATCCTCCGCAGCCGAAAAGCGTGATGATGCGGCCTTTGGGATTTAGTTCGCGCGCAGTGCGAATGAGGTTGTCGAGCGCATCATCCGTGTGCGCGTAGTCCACAATCACCAGAAATGGCTGGCCTTGATCCACCCGTTGGAAGCGCCCGGAAACGCTCTCCACATTGTGGATGCCTTTCTCGATGATTTCATTGGAAAGTCCGAGCGCTTGCCCCGCGCCAATCGCGGCGAGCAGGTTGTAGACGTTGATGCGGCCGACGAGCCGCGAAGTCACTTCCAGTTTTCCGCTGGGCGTTTGCGCGGTGAAATGCAAGCCCTCAAAACTGAGGTGGAATTTCTTTGTGGTGATATCGGCATCGGATTCGAGGCCGTAAGTCACAGTGTTCTTCGCAAGGCCGGCTAACTGCTTTCCGTAGCCATCGTCCGCATTCAGCACGGCCACTTCCGGAGCGTCTGCGCCCGTGCCCTCAAAGAGCTTGCGCTTGGCCGCGAAATATTCCTCGAAGGTTTTGTGATAATCCATGTGCTCGCGGGTCAAATTCGTGAACACCGCCGCTTGAAAATGGCAGCCCCACAAACGGTCCATCGAAAGTGAATGCGAACTCGCCTCCAACACCGCGTACTTGCCTCCGGCATCGCGAATCTCGGCAAAAAAGCCCTGTAAATCCACGGACTCGGGCGTCGTGTTCGGAGCGGGATAGTCGCCCAAGGGCGTGTGGTAGGCGATGGTTCCAAACAAACCCGTTTTGGCTCCAGAGGCTTTGATGATCGCGTCCACCAGCGAAGTCGTGGTGGTTTTTCCATTCGTTCCGGTTACCGCTACAAGTTGGAGAGCATTTGCAGGATGCTCGAAGAAGTTCGCGGCCGTGGTGGCCAGAGCTTTTCGCGCGTCGCGAACTTGAACCCAGGCAACTCGCGCAGAGAGTTTCTCGGGAGCATGGTCTTCACTGGCAACAGCCGCAGCGCCGCGTTTCACGGCGTCTTCAATGAACGCATTCCCGTCCGCCTTCGCTCCATGCAACGCAACAAACAGCGCGCCCTTGTGTACTTTGCGCGAATCGCAGGTCACCTGTTGAATCTCAATGTGGTCCGCGGAACCCGGCAGTGTTGCCTCTGTGCCACGGAGGAGTTCGCTCAATCTCTTCCCGGTTTTCGATCCGGCGGCTTGGACAGAGTGTTTCAGAGGCGCGTCCTGCTCGGTCGTGGTGGTGGTTCTCACCTGTTGTTCTGGGCTGAGTGACATCTTCATCCTAATGCCTGCGCTTCCGTTTCGGCCGGGCGATCTTTTCCGCTGTTGCTCCGAATTGCACTCCGAACTGCACCGTCAGCTTTGCGCCGCCCCGAAGTTTCATTCCCGCTCCCGGCACCTGACTTACTGCAAGACCGCTGCCAACCAAAAAGGGATCAAGACCCAGCTTCAAGCACGTCTCCGTCACTTCCCGCATCGTCTTTCCCGAGAAGTCCGGGATGGGGATGTCGCCCCCTTCGTCGACGGCAACGGTCACCGCAGGCGCCTGTTTTTTTGCGCTCCTCGCATTGGTCCCGGAGGACTCGGCTGGGGGTAGGTCCGGTTGAGCAGTAAAATCAGTTGGGGTGAAGTCCGAGAGCGCTGTTAAGTTTGATGCATTTCTATCCTTGTACGCAACTTGAATCAACTGGGGCTCGAGCGGCACGTCACGAGGAACATCCAAATAGGGCAATACCTGTTCGGCGATGCGTTTGAAAACGGGCGCGGCCACTGGCCCACCTTCGTGCTCCCCCACGGGTGAATCCAGCGACACGAGGATCGTCACAGCGGGATTGCTGATTGGTGCAAAGCCAGTGAAGGAAGCAATCAGTTGCGTGTGTGAGTAGCGGCCCGTGGCGGGATCGATTTTTTGCGCTGTGCCGGTTTTGCCCGCGGCCGTCCAGCCATCGAGGTGGGCCAGCTTTCCAGTTCCGTTCAAAACGACGCCTTCCATCAGCCGCCGAAGGGTCGCCGCGGTTTCCGGACGAATCACGCGCCTCGGCTCGGCGGGAACCAGAGAACCTTGCGCGGGCAAAATTTGATTGTCTCGCCGCAGTTCTGCAACCACATGCGGCTTGTAGAGAGTTCCTCCATTCGCGATGGCAGAAACCGCGCTGATAAGCTGGATGGGCGTGACGCCGACCTCTTGCCCCAGCGAAATCGATCCAATGGAAATGGCCGACCAGTTCTCCAGCCGCCGCACGAGACCTTTGCTCTCACCGGGCAAATCCACTCCCGTAAGCTCGCCAAATCCGAACGCGCGGATATAGTCGTAAAATTTCGGCGCTCCCAGCAACAGCGCAATCTTGATTGCGCCAACGTTGCTCGACTGCGCCAGGATGTCGGAGACAGTCAGCAGGCCAAACGGCTTATGGTCGCGAATGCGGTGTCCCGCGACGTACACCGCGCCATTCTCGCAATCGAAGACTTCCTCCGGCCGGACGATGCCTTGATCGAAAGCCGCCGCAATGGTGATTAGCTTGAATGTCGAACCCGGCTCATAGAGCGCGGTTACAGCGCGGTCCATCCGCGCTTCCGCAGACGCTTCATTTGCAGCGTTAGGATTAAACTTTGGCCAATTGGCTAGCGCCAGAATCTCCCCATTGCTCGGATTCATCACCACGACGCTTCCGGCCAGAGCATGCGTCTTGGTGATGGCTGCAGCGAGTTCCCGTTCCGCGATGTACTGAATCTGTTCGTCCAGGGTCAGGACCACATCAGCGCCGCGTTCGCGCTGCGCCTCTACGCCGTCGAACCAGCGCTGGCGCGCGTCCGCCATCACCACGATCTTTTCGCTCTTGCCGCGAATCTGGTTGTCCAGCCCGTACTCGACTCCGCCTAAGCCTTTTTCGTCGACATCCACAAAGCCCAGCACATGGGCGGCGAGCTCGCGCTTCGGATAGATGCGCCGGTTCTCTTTCTGGAAGTAGATCCCTTTCAGGTTCAGCGCCTCGACCGCCTCTTTTTTGTCCGGCGGCACTTTGCGCGCAATCCAAGTGAAGGTTTGCGCCGCGCTCAATTTTGATTCCAATACCTCGGTCGGTATTCCCAGCACTCCAGAAAGCAATTGCGCTGCGAGCTGAGGATCCCCAACGTCAACGGGCACGGCAAACACAGAGTCCACGGGAATACTCATTGCCAGCGGATCCATATTGCGGTCGTAAATCGAACCGCGCCTCGGAGTGATTTCAATGGTGCGCTGCTGCTGGCGTGCCGCGCGCGCTAGATAGTCGCCGTGGCGGAAAAGTTGCAGGTACCCGAGCCTGCCGAGGACTGCGACGATACAAAGCAGAAGCAGACTGGCAACGATGAGGAGCCGCTCGCTCGCCGTAAACTCACGCGTGTCGGTCACCGCTCGGCGGTCTGCCTTCACGACGTGCGCGCGGTATGGGGGCATGATGAGTTCAGTTCGGCCAGCGCACCGCCTCAAGGTTCATTGCTGAGGGTGCAGATTTCTGCGTATTCCGCATAGCTTCGCCCACAAGAACGTTTACCGCTACTGCGAGCGGCTCTGCCGCACGTATCTCACAGCGGCCACCTGGGCTCCCGCGGGAGCCTCGTATTCCCGCACCTGAGTCGGCAGCGGCTCGGTCAAGCCCAATTGGCGGCGCGCAATCACGTCAATGCGCATCGGGTTTCGCAAACTGGCAATCTCGAGTTCCAACGAAGAATTCAGCGTCGCCGCTTCCACCTGCTTCGCTTTGACTTCCTCCAATTGGAAGCTCAAATCAATGCAGCGAAAGTGCTGATAGA
>QHYL01000170.1 GCA_003224105.1 Acidobacteriota bacterium
TGGGCGCGCCGATGCCCACGTGATCGATGTGCGCGGAGAGGACCACGTATTCATTTTTCAGCGTAGGGTCGGAACCGGGAAATTTAGCGACCAGGTTCGCGGATTCGACGGGACTGGTTTCGATGGCCGCTTTGGCGCTGAGCGAAACCGACAGCGGAAAATGTGGCAGCGGCTTGCGGTCTTTGCCGAGCGCGGCGATTTCCGCGAAAGTGTGGCCGGAACCCGCGAAGAGTTTTTCGGCGGAGGCGGGATTGCAGGCGACACCAATTTGCTGACCGGGAGTTTCCAGGAATTCGGGATCGGCAAGGTCCATGGAAGGCTCGTTGTGGTTCGCGGAAATCCGCGACCAGGGAATGTCCATCGAGGCGGGATTGAAAATGGTGATGGTACCGATGACGCCGGCTGCATGAAGAGATTTCCAGCGTTCGCCTGCGGTCTGGTAGTGCGCGGAGAGAGCGGTGGGAACGTCCGCTGGAGAACCGGCGAGATAGACAACGACTTTGCCGTTGAGGTCGAGGCCGGCGAGTTCATCGAGATTCTTTTCAGGAATTTTTAGGCCGTAGCCGACGAACACTAAGGGCGCTTCGAGATAGACGGTTGAGCGCGTAGCCCGCGAACTAATGAAAGCATCGTCGGCGAAGGAGAGAGGTTCAGCTTTGCCTTTGGAGACCAGGGCGAGAGAGGATTTGGATTCGTCCACCTGGAATTGCGTGAAGCGGATGGGCTGATAGAAACCGTTGACTCCAGCGGGCTCGAGCCCGGCTTTCTGAAGCTGTTCGACGGCATAAGCCTGCGCTTTTTTAAGACCTTCGCCGCCGGTGTTGCGGCCTTCCAGCGAATCGTCGGCAAGGAATTTGACGTGCGCCCACCAGGAGTTGCCGTCGAAGTGGGAAGGAGGTGCGGTTTGCTGGGCGAGCGTGGCGACGCCAAGGGCAAATACGAGAACTAGGACGAGCAAGAAAGATTTACGCATGGGATTCACCTCAGAGGAATTCGGGATATGAGGATAGCAGGGACGAAGGTTTGGAGTCACGTTCCGCTCGTCCCGAATGTCCCGAAGAATGAAAGTCGCGTAAGCGAGAATTGCTTGCTCACAATCGTAGGTTTGCGGCGTAGAATGAAATTGGGCCGTGATAGCATTTGCGCAGCATGGCTCTTCAATTCGAATGGGATGCCAGAAAAGCGAGGGCAAACAAGGCGAAGCACGGTGTTTCCTTTGAAGAGGCAGTTAGTGTATTCGCCGATCCTCTTGCCCGAATCTTTGACGATCCCGAGCACTCCGAAAGCGAACGGAGAGAAATCATCATCGGTCACTCGGACTGGCGGAATCTGATTTTGGTAAGTTTTGTGGAAGCTGAGGAGAGAGTTCGATTAATCAACGCACGGAAGGCAACACGCGGGGAGCGCAGAGATTATGAAGAAAGGGTCGGCTCGTAAGAAGATACAGACTGGACGGGAAGGCCTGTCTTCCGAATACCGGTTTGACTACGGAAAGTCAAAACCGAATCGGTTTGCGACGCGAATGGCCGGCGGGACCATTGCTGTCGTACTCGAACCCGATGTTGCGGCAGTGTTCAAGTCGTCGAAGACAGTAAATGCACTGTTGCGTTCGCTGATCTCGGGTGCACCCCAAGCCAAGCGGAAAAGAGCAAGCTGAGTATTTTCCCCACTATCGCCGAGCCGGAAACTAATGCGACACGGGCAGGCTAACCGTGTTTTACTGGGCGGGAAGGCGGGAGTAGACTTGACAGAGTAAGATGAATTTGTTGCGTTGCGCGCTCCCACTCGCCTATTTGAGTTAAATGCAGAGCACAGACTTTCCTCGAGGAGAAACCACCATGGCCACCGCGATCCTGACCAAGCCCGCAGCGAAGGGAGGCAGCTTCCTGCTGGAATCGCCGCAGGCGAGCGACGTTTTCACGCCTGCCGATTTGACGGACGACCAAAAACTGATCGGGCAGACGGCCGAAGAATTTGTGGTGAAGGAAGTGTTGCCGTTGGTGAAGGACCTGGAGAACAAAAAGCCGGGCCTGATGCCGCAACTGGTGAAAAAAGGCGGCGAAGTGGGACTGATGGGCGGCGGCGTCCCGGAAGAATTCGGCGGCGCGGGGCTCGACAAGATTGCAACGACCGTGCTGACAGAGAAACTTTCGATCTATGGCGGGTTCGCGGTGACGCACGACGCGCACGCGGGTATCGGGACGCTGCCAATCGTGTATTTCGGGACGGAAGCGCAAAAGAAAAAATATTTGCCGAAGCTGGCGACGGGCGAATGGATTGGCGCGTACTGCCTGTCCGAGCCGCAGGCGGGTTCGGACGCGCAAAATTCGCTGACGCGGGCCGAACTGAACGCCGAAGGCACGCACTACGTCCTGAACGGGCAGAAGATGTGGATCACCAACGGCGGCTTCGCGGACGTGTACATCGTGTTCGCGAAGGTGAATGGCGAGAAATTCACGGCGTTTATCGTGGAGCGCACGTTCCCGGGTTTCAAGCCCGGCAACGAAGAGCATAAGATGGGAATTCACGGAAGTTCGACGACGCCGATTTTCCTGGACAACTGCAAGGTGCCGAAGGAAAACGTGCTGCACGAAATCGGGCGCGGACACATTGTGGCCTTTAACATTTTGAATGCGGGACGGTTCACGCTGGGGGCGTCGTGCGTGGGCGGCGCGAAAAACGTGCTGACGACGGCGTCGAAGTATGCGAAGGAGCGGAAAGCGTTTGGCAAGCAAATCGGCGACTTCGGGATGATGAAGGAAAAGCTGGCGGAGATGGCCATCCAGATTCTGGCGGTGGAGTCGATGGTATACCGCTCGGCAGGAAACATCGAAGGGGCGATGACCGCAGCGGCCGGTTCGGGCGACAAGATTCAGAACACGATGAAAGTGCTCGAGGAATATGCAATCGAGAGCTCGATTGCCAAGGTGTACGGTAGCGAGATGCTGGACTTCGTGGTTGACGAAGCGGTGCAGATTTTCGGCGGGTACGGTTTCCACGAGGAATATCCGGTCTGCCGGGCGTACCGCGACTCGCGCATCAACCGGATTTTTGAAGGCACCAACGAAATCAACCGCATGTTGATTATCCAGATGCTGATGAAGCGGGCGATGGGCGGACAGTTGCCGTTGATTCCCGCGGCGATGAAGCTGGCGGATGAGATTCTGGCAGGGCCGTCGTTTGAAGACGCGCCGGAGGGCGTGCTGGCCGACGAGGCGCGCGTGGTGGGGAATGCGAAGAAGATGTTCCTGCAGGCGGCGGGCGGCGCGGTGCAGAAATTCCGCGAAAAGCTGGCCGACGAGCAGGAATTGATCGGCTCACTTTCGAACATCGTAATGGAAATTTACGCGATGGAGTCCACCTTGTTGCGCGCGCAAAAGGCGGCGGCGACCAAGGGCGAAGCGGCGGCGCAAACGATGATCGACGCGGCGAAGATCTTTATCAACGACGCGGCGGAACGCGTGGAGCACGAGGCGAAGCGCGCCATTGCCGCAGTGCACGAAGGCGACATGCTGACCACGCAAATGGCGGTGCTGAAGCGCTTTGCGAAGCGCGCGCCGGTAAACACGATTGCCCTCCGGCGGCGCGTGGCTGCGGCCGTGCAGTCGCAGGACCGCTATCCCTTCGAAGGTCGCTAGCAGAAGAATCAGTTTTAAGTCCTAAGTCAAAGCAACAAGGAGTCTTTAGAGCCGGGAGGGACTCCAAGGATTCCGGAAACTCACTTAATTCAGTTGTGCCACTCCCGCAGGGAAAGCCCCGCGCATTTCCCGGTATCTAAACCGGTTGATAACCCCGTATCGGCCAGGACACACTGGTTTGAAGCCTTTTGCAAAGGCTTGCAGGCACTTCCCTAAAATAAATTCAAGCAAGAAATTCAGGCGAAAGTACAACAAGGAATGCCCCGAAAGTTCCTCATCCTCGCCGCGGCCATCGTCGGGCTGCACCTGCTCGAAACGGCGGCGCTTGGGACTTCCACGAATGGATCCTTCCTGGCGAATCTCCTGCAGGTACTGGCTTGCGGCTTTGCGGCGGTGATGGCGTTTGGAGCGTCGCGCCGCGGACGCGGATTGAGCCGGCCCTTCTGGCTGCTCGTCGGGATGGGCATTTCGATGTGGGGCCTGGCGAATCTTGGCTGGATGTACTACGAGGTGGTGCTGCACAACGAACCGCCGCAGGTGTCCGTCGTACGATTCCTGTTCGGTTTTGAAGCCGTGCTCATCGCCCTGGCCGTGTTCCTGGACCAGGACAAGGATTCTCCGCGGATCGGTGTGGAAACTGCGCTCGATTTTGGCCAAATCGGCATCGTCTTTTTCTTTATCTTCCTGGAGTTTTACTTCCTGCCTGCCCGCCAACTGGATAAACATTCGGCGTTTCTGCGAGAAATGCGGGTCGAGAACCTGGAAGATGTAATGGTCGTGGCCCTGGCGGGTTTCCGGGCGTTGACCGCCAGGAAGCCGCATCTTCGCAAGCTTTATGGGGGGCTGACGCTCTATTTTCTGGTCGTGACGGTATTCGCGGCGGCGGCGCAGTATTTGCAGAGCGTTCAGCCAACGCCAACGGGGACGGTGCGCGATCTGCTTTGGACGCTGCCGTTTCTCGCGGGCGCGTTATGGGCCGCTCAATGGAAACCGGACGCGGTGGAAGGAAGCGGACCGCCGGCACGCCACAAAGCGTTGAGCGAATTGTTGATCACCAACGGCACGCTGGCGCTGGCGCCCTTGATCATTCTTTTTCAAGTTTCGCAACTCCAGGATGAGTGGCGATTGCTTCGTTTTTCGCTCCTCGGGATTTCCATCGTGTGTTACGCGGCGCGGCTGGGCATCAGCCAGTATCGCGAGGCCAAGAGCGCTAATGAGGTGCAAACGCACGCGCTGGCCATGGAATCCGCCGCGGACGGTATTTCCATCGTCGGGGCGGCAGGCGAGCATGTATACGCCAACTCCGCTTTCGCGAAAATGATGGGATTTGAAGGCGCCTCGGGAATCATCGGGAAAAACTGGCGTGAAGTCTACGACGTTAGAGATACAGAGCTGCTGGAAGACCACGTTCGCGAATCCCTCGAAAAGACAGGCCAGTGGTCAGAGCAGGTGTCTCTAAGCCGCCAGGATGGTACGCGGATTCCCTTGGAGATGGCCATCACGGCGATGCCCCAGGGCGGCGTGGTGTGCGTGGCGCGGGACATCAGCGATCGCCTGAAAGCAGAGCGGGCATATTCGGAAACAGAAGCGAAGTACAAGATGTTCATCGAACAGGTGGCGGCGGTGAGTTACATCGCCGAAGTGGGCTTTCACGGCAAATGGCACTACGTGAGCCCTCAAGTGGAGACGATTTTCGGTTACACGCCCGAGGAATGGCTGGCCGGTTCGGAACACTGGGTGCGGCATGTTGCTGAGGAAGACCATCCGCTTGTCGAAGCCGCGGAAGAGAATTGCATGCGCGCCAAACGTTTACGGAAAGGCGAGTGCTGGAAGATCAGTTGCAGCAGGCGCGGCGAATGGAAGCCGTGGGACGCCTCGCAGGAGGAGTGGCACACGATTTCAACAACCTGCTGACGATTATCAAGGGTTATGTGGAACTCGCCTTGAACCGCATCGGGGGGCAGCCGGAACTCCGTGGAAACATCCAGCAGATTGCGGACGCGGCCGAGCGCGCCGTCACGCTGGTGAGGCAACTTCTGGCGTTCAGCCGCAAGCAAGTCTTGAAACCGAAAGTGCTGGACTTGAACGGCGTCGTCTTGAACATGGACAAGATGGTGCGGCGCTTGATGAGCGAAAACATTGAAATGAGAACGAGCGTCGAAAAAAATCTGGGCGCGGTGAAGGCCGACCCTGGACAGATTGAACAAGTGATCCTCAACCTGATCGTAAACGCGCGCGACGCCATGCCAGACGGAGGCAAACTGTGGATTGAGACGCGGAATGTCGAGCTGGATTCGGGCATGGCGAATGACCAGGCGTCTATCAAACCGGGGTTGTACGTGATGCTCAGCGTCAGGGATACCGGCGTGGGGATCAGCGCAGAGACGCTTCCGCATATCTTCGAGCCCTTTTACACCACGAAGGGGAGCAGCCGCGGCACAGGTCTGGGACTCTCCACGGTATACGGCATCGTCAAACAAAGCGGCGGGCACATCGAGGTCGCCAGCGAATTGGGGAAAGGCACGACGTTCAAGGTGTTTCTGCCCCGCGTGGAACAGGCGGCGCAGCGGCCGCAAAAGGCGGAATGGGCCGAGCCGGCAACGGGCGCCGGGGGAGAGACGATCCTGCTGGTTGAGGACGAGCCGGCGGTGCGCGAACTGGCGCGCACGGTTCTTTCTGAGCAGGGATACACTGTCATCGAGGCGCAAAACTCGGAAGACGCGGTACGGCTGGCGGGAAGGCACAGGTCCGAAATCCATTTGCTATTGACTGACGTGATGATGCCGGGAATGAGCGGGCGCGACCTGGCCAAACATTTGACGGCGCTTCACCCCTACCTTCGGGTGCTCTACATGTCCGGTTACACGCACAACGTGATCGGCGAAAACGGCACCCTCGAAGAAGGCTTGTCGTTCCTGCAGAAACCGTTTTCTCCCAAAGCCTTGACGCTAAAAGTGCGCGAGACACTGGACCGTCCCGTGGTTGTGGATTGACTTGCTTCGCCTGCGTTATTGAGGTTTGACGGGAGTTTCGGACGCGGCTTCCGCTCCTTTGGGCTTGCCGATTGTCGAAAGCGTTTCCACGTTGAATTTCTTATAGTCCGAGTAACGCGCTACGAAGCTCACCTTGAAACCCTTCACCAACAAGACGCGCGCCGCAAGATGGCCCTCCATGTAGGTCGGAAGCCAGACTTCATTGTTGATATAGGCTTGCTCGAAAACGAAACTCGTACCTTTCTGCACATTGGCGAGCAGCCCGCCTGCAATCTTTACGTCACCGACAAAATACGCTTCCAGCCGCGCCACATCGTGGGCTTTCTCGTCAACCCAAACCACCCCGGAAAGCTTCTGGACAATCTTTTCTTCAAGCTTATGCGGCTTGAATTCAGGGTTAGGCTCAAAATCGAAGACCAAAACGTCCTGTCCACGAAAGCGCTCGCGGCGCGGGTTCACGAACTGGCAAGCGCGCAAAAAGACCTCAATGCCGGGCTCATCTTTGTCTTCGTTCTTTCCTTGTTCCTTGGCCTTTTCTTCTTTAGCTTCTTTTTTGGCCTGGCGTTTCTGGTGCTCTTCGATGCGCCTCCGCACCCGCTCGCTTTCCTTTTCTTGCTCTTTTTCGTCGAGCGGCTTGCCGTCTTTTTTCACCAGCGTGGTGATTTCATCACCATCCAGGTAGAAGAACGTGGATTCGCGCTCCTCGTGCTTCTTCACCTTTCCCGCGCCGTCGTATTCGGATTCTTCTTCCGTTTCGGTGCCTGCGTAGTTTTCCTTGAGCTTGTCGATCGTTT
>QHYL01000422.1 GCA_003224105.1 Acidobacteriota bacterium
TTCACCATGCGCGCACGATGCATGGTTCGGGGGCGAACGATACGCCGCGGCCGCGGAGGGCGACGGTGATCAACGTTTTTCTGGATGGCGTGATGTCCAACGCGAATGAGCCGCTGCTCGAAGGCGTTCCGGTGATTCCTCGCGGCGAAAAAATGGGCGGGCAGTTCTTTCCGCTGCTGTATCGGTGAATTTCAAAGAGAATCGTTAGAGGACGTTAGCGGGGAAAGCGCGGGCGCGGGCCATCTTCAGCACGAATGACGGTGGTCGAGGGCAAACCTACCGAGCTTTGCCAAGATTGCAGGGCCGAGCGCCCCGCTTCGGTAGGCTCATAGGTCTGATCCAGCAAGCCTTGACGCACCAAACTGTTGATGACGGCCAGGTCGGGGAAAGATTGCCCGAGCTGAATCCTGCCATTGGGCCAGGACCACAGGCGTTCCCCATTCAAGAGCTGCTGAAGAGTTTCCGCTTCCGATTTGTTTAGGTTTAGCATGACCATGACCAGGTTTGGCGCGGAGGTCGCTTGCCGCCAGGCCGACATGGCGAATCAATTTCGCTGATGAGAAGCTGGGCTTGACCCCCGCGACGGACTAAGGAGCATGCCGATGACCAAGCAGGCGGGGGAAGGGCCTTTGTCTAAGTCCTTGATTTCCATGCTAGTTACAGAAGCGGTGATGCGAAGGCACGCAACCCTTTGCTGTAGGGGATGAAAAAATCTGCGCTGAAGTGCAAAGGGAATGCACACACTTGCCAACCTTTCCATTTTCTGTAGACCAGGCACAAAAGAAACCCAAAAAGGGCAGTGCGTGGAGACCCTAGAGTTTCTTGAGTGGGCCGGGGAGGATACTGCTCAAAGAATACGCGCCGGGGCCGCTAATCAAAAGCCCCAAAGAAACCAGCAAGACTGTTAGGGCGAACTCGTATCCGCCTTTGTTGATGTCGAAGCCATGCGGCAGGTGGACCAAGTAAATGGCGCCACACATAACGGCGATGACGCAGACAGAGCCGATCCGCTGTAGAGCGCCAAGCAGAATCGCCAAGCCGCCGAAGAATTGCGCTATTCCTACTAAATAGCCAACAACGACAGGCACATGCAGGAAGCTAGCGAAGCCCTGGGGACCGGGGCCGCCGAAGGCGCCGAAAAGGATGGCGCTGCCGTGGTAAAGGACTGGGAGCGAGCCTGCCACGCGCAGAATAAGAAGAGTGAGATTTGGCGACGAAGAGCTTGCGGGGGCTGGAGGGATTCCGGTGAACGTACCTGCGCCCATAAGGGCCTCCTTTGGCGTGCGAGGGAGTTGTAGCAGGAATCAGCGGGCGTAGCCAAGGGGTTTTTGGACGCGAAACGGACCGAAAGTGGGCAGTACTGGAACTAGGGAAGCACGTGTACGAGGGCTTTGAAAACAATTGCACCGAAGAGAGCGGCGCCGGGAATGGTGAGTATCCAGGCCCAGACAATGCGGCGCGTTATGCCCCAGCGAACCGCGGTGAGCCGACGGGAAGCTCCGACGCCGACGATGGCGCCGGTGATGGTGTGGGTGGTGCTGACGGGGATGCCAAAAATGGCGTTCGCAACGATAGTGATGCCACCGGCGGTTTCCGCGGAGAATCCACCAAACGGCGTCAGTTTCGTGATGCGCTGACCCATGGTTTTGATGATGCGCCAGCCGCCAGCCATGGTGCCGCCACCCATGGCGAGATGACAACAGATGATCACCCAGAATGGCACCGGGAGCTTGCCTCCACTGGACTTGAGAAGTCCGCCTGCGACCAAGGCGGCGGTTATGATGCCCATGCCTTTTTGCGAGTCGTTCGTGCCGTGGCCCAGGCTAAAGAGCGCGGCGGAGAAGAGTTGGAGTCTGCGAAACCAGCGATCGACCTTGAGAGGACGCTGGTGCTGGACGATCCAACTGGCAAGCGTGGTTAGAAGGATAGCGAGGGCCATGCCGACAAGGGGCGAGAGAAAAATGAAAAGGACAGGCTTGACCCAACCTTGGAGAACCAGGGCCTGATAGCCAATGTGCGCGACGGCGGCGCCGCCATAGCCGCCCATGAGCGCGTGCGAGGAACTCGTGGGCAAGCCAAGAATCAACGTGGTGAGGTTCCAGGTGATGGCCCCAAGAAGACCGGCAAGAATCACTTGCTCGTTGATCATGTCGATGCGAACGAGGCCTTTGCCGATGGTACTGGCGACGGCAGTGCCGAAGAAAAATGCGGCGATGAAGTTCCAGAAAGCCGCCCAGGCGACGGCCGTGAAAGGCTTGAGGACGCGCGTGGAGACGACCGTGGCGATGGAATTGGCGGCGTCATGCCAGCCATTCGAGAATTCAAAAGCAAAAGTGAGAAGAACGACGGCGAGGAGCAGGGGCGGAATCGCGGCAAGGCGAGCAAGGATTTGCGGCATGGCGAAGGTTACGCGCTCTTCAGAATGACGCCTTCGATGACGTTGGCGACGTCTTCGCACTTGTCGACGGCGGTTTCGATGACTTCGTAAATCTCCTTCCACTTGATGATCTGCACGGAATCCTTCTCTTCATCGAAAAGCTGGGCGATGAGGGTGCGGCAGACGCGGTCGCTATCGTTTTCGTAACGGTTGATCTCGATGCAGTGCTTGAGGGCGTTTTCTGGCGTTTCCAGTGCGCGAACGGCAGCCTCGACTTCGGCGGTGGTCGAGACCAGGATCTTGATGAGGTCGAGCGTGCCAGGGCGGACGGAATCCACGCGGTAGAGAACGAAGCGGCTGGCGGCCGCGTCGATCAAGTCAATGACGTCGTCGAGCTGGCTGCAGAGCTCGTGAATGTCTTCGCGATCGAAGGGCGTGATGAAGGTTTGGTTTAGCTTGGTGAAAATGGCGTGGGTGATTTCATCGCCTTCATGCTCGAAGGCTTTGACGATTTGCACCTGCTCGGGTACGCCGGTGTAATGCGTGAGCATTTTGAGCAGGGCGTTGGCCCCTTCGCGAATGTTGGCAGCTTGTTTAGCGAAGAGGTCGAAGAATCCCTCTTCGCGGGGCAAGAAGCGCTGCAAAAGTCCAGGCATGTTGTTTGACTCCCCCCTGAGGAGTCTTGGCTGAGGCAGGGAGAGTGTAAGCGAAGCGGGGGAGGGGAGGCAAATGGAGCCGGTGTACGTTTTCGGATAAAACCGAGAAGTAAGGATCAAATCCGAGTCAGCAGATCGAATAGGCTAGCGCAGAGAGAGGGTAGTCAATCCGCGCTTACTGAAGCGGCTCGATTCGTAGAAATCGTAAGCAATCCAGCTGATTAGCCAAATCAGTATGCCTAGGCCTCCAAGAGGCCAGAGTCCGAGAAGTATGGTGATGAAGTTAAACGCTACAAGCGGGCCAAATGCTTTCCACCACCCGGAGACTTCGGACTTGTCGTTGGTAGATGCTTTCATCTCCAGTTTGGGGGGGCGGCGACTTCTTTGCTTTTTTTTGTAGATGGTCATCAACTATAGAGGGAATGCTCCAAATCGAAAAACAGGCCCAGAAGGCCTATCGCGCTCAAGCCGATCATATTGCTCTTGCATGATTCCTCGCTTAAGCAGCTCGTTGACTCTTTCACTCGCCGACCGATGGCCCTTTGTAGCAGAAACATAGCGGTCAACCTCAGGCTCGATCGTGTAGCTTTTAGCGACTTTGAGGCCCATAGACAACCTCGTACATTTAATGGGTTAATTTATCATATAAATTATCATATGTCAAGCCGTATTGAGAGCCAATCAAAAAGGGCGGTCCGGCAAGCCGGACCGCCCTTTTGCATTGAGGTTTTGGGTGATTCTTAGTACATGCCGCCCATGCCGCCTGCGCCGGGAGCGCCGGCTGCAGCAGCCTTGGGAGCTTCTTCCTTGAGTTCCGCAACGAGCGCTTCGGTGGTGAGCATCAGGCCCGCGATGGAGGCTGCGTTCTGCAGCGCCAGGCGGGTGACCTTAGCCGGGTCAATGACGCCCATCTTCACCATGTCGCCGTACTCGCCGGTTTCCGCGTTGAAGCCGAAGTTCTCTTGCACGGACTCGCGGATCTTGCCGATGACCACAGCGCCTTCCGAACCGGCGTTGTGAGCGATCTGGCGGGCCGGCTCTTCAAGCGCGCGCTTCACGATGCCCGCGCCAACGGCCTCGTCATCGTGGAGCTTGAGCTTCTCAACCGCGGCCAGGCAGCGGATGAGGGCTGTGCCGCCGCCGGGAACGATGCCTTCCTCAACGGCTGCGCGAGTGGCGTGCATGGCGTCCTCGACGCGAGCTTTCTTTTCCTTGAGCTCGGTCTCGGTAGCCGCGCCAACCTTGATGACGGCAACGCCGCCAACGAGCTTGGCAAGGCGCTCCTGGAGCTTCTCCTTGTCATAGTCGGAAGTGGTGTTTTCGACTTGCTGGCGAATCTGCTTGACGCGGCCTTCGATCTCCGACGGCTTGCCCGCGCCTTCGACGATGGTGGTGTTGTCCTTATCAATGGTGATTTTCTTGGCGCGGCCGAGGTCCTCGATCTTCACGTTTTCGAGCTTGATGCCGAGATCCTCAGTGATGGCCTTGCCGCCGGTCAGGGTGGCAATGTCTTCGAGCATCGCTTTGCGGCGATCGCCGAAGCCCGGGGCCTTCACCGCAGCGCACTGCAGAGTGCCGCGCAGCTTGTTGACCACGAGAGTGGCGAGCGCTTCGCCTTCGACCTCTTCCGCGATAATCAGGAGGGGCTTGCCGGCCTTGGCGATGCCTTCGAGCAACGGTAGCAGGTCCTTCATCGAGCTGATTTTCTTTTCGTGGATGAGGATGCGGACGTCTTCGAGCACGCATTCCATGCGATCCGGGTCTGTGATGAAGTAAGGGGAGAGGTAGCCGCGGTCGAACTGCATGCCTTCCACGACTTCGAGGGTGGTCTCCATGGTCTTGGACTCTTCCACGGTGATCACGCCGTCCTTGCCCACTTTCTTCATGGCTTCGGCGATGATGCCGCCGATTTGCTTGTCGTTGTTGGCGGAAATGGTGCCGACCTGCGCGATCATTTCGCCCTTCACGTCCTTGTGGAGCTTCTTGATTTCCTCGACGGCGACTTCGACGGCTTTCTCGATGCCGCGCTTGAGAGCGGTCGGGCTGGCGCCTGCTGCGACGGTCTTCACGCCTTCGCGGAAGATGGCCTGCGCGAGCACGGTGGCAGTGGTGGTGCCGTCACCAGCAACGTCGGAAGTCTTGGAAGCGACTTCGCGGACCATCTGCGCGCCCATGTTCTCGAGGGGATCCTTGAGCTCGATTTCCTTGGCCACGGTCACGCCGTCCTTGGTGATGACGGGCGCGCCGAACTTCTTTTCAATTACCGCGTTGCGGCCTTTGGGGCCGAGGGTAATCTTCACTGCATCGGCAAGAGCGTTCACGCCGCGCAAAATCGCTTGACGGGAATTCTCGCCTGTTACAATCTGCTTCGCCATTTCTTGATTCCTCCTGATAATTTCGACCTAACTTGCAAAGTTTTTTGGGACACAACCACGGGTCTGAAGACCCGCCACTACAGCTGGGTTGAAGCCCAGCCTCTACAAGAAATAAGGTTACTTGCGGGAACCGGCAGCCTTGGCGGCGCCGCTCAGCTTCGCCAGAATCTCTTCTTCGCGAAGGATGAGGTACTCTTGGTCTTCGATCTTGATTTCCGTACCGCTGTACTTGCCAAACAGGACGCGGTCGCCCGGCTTGACGTCAAGAGGGATCAATTCGCCCTTCTCACGCTTTCCGGCTCCCACGGCGATGATTTCTCCCTCCATGGGTTTCTCTTTTGCGGAGTCAGGGATGATGATGCCACCCTTGACCGTTTCCTTCTCTTCAATGCGCTTCACGATGACACGGTCGTGGAGCGGGGTTAGATGCACTGCCATCTTGGAAAACCTCCATAGGTGATCTTGCGGTTTTGATGTGGCTTGGAAGCGGAAGAGGCTCTTAGCACTCCTCGCAACCGAGTGCTAATATAGGCAGAAATGCCTGCCATGTCAAGCCTTTCCCTGACAAAATCGGAAAATCTCAGCTGGTCTCGATGTTGACGTAACTTGTTTATTTATAGCAGCTTAAGTGGTGCAAGGTAAATCTTGCACTTGGTGATTGCCTTGCTTTCCCTTGGGGAGTAGGATTCGACAGGTTCTCTTCAAACTCTTGGTTCGACTGCAAAATTTTTTTATGGAGCAAGTTCTGTGGACTTGCTGCTCTATGTCCGGTTGATCGGGCACACGTTTGGCACGCTGATCCAGCTCTTCTGGATGGTGGTGATTCTTGGGTATCGACGGCAACGCAATTTCGAGCGCGTGTTTTTCTTTCTGTGCCTGGCGTTTTTTCTTTTTTACGGCGGCTCGCTGCTCGCGCTGAATTCGCAGATCTATTACCCCAAGCCACCTCCGGGAGTCCAAGGCTTTGCTATCGCGATTATCTCCGCAGGCCTGTGCCTAGCGCCCGCGCTGCTGCTGCATCTCCACATGGAATACGCGGAGACGCGCGGTCTGCTTCAGGTCAAGGCCTGGAAACGCGGAGTGCTTGCGTTTTTTTATTTGGCGGGGTTGCATCTGGCTTTTCACCGGATCCCGCTGCTCTTGCAGGAGGGGCGGTTTGACTTCATAGCGCCGGGAAACTCCCTGGGACAAGGATTTGCCATGGTGCTGGTGATTTCACTGGCTTGGTGTGCCGGGTGGGAGCGGCGCTTCGCAACCACAGCTCCGGACAAGGCACAGCGTTACTTTCACTGGACCCTGATGTTCTTTTTTGTCGCGGCGCTTGCTTCGGCAGGGATCCTTCACCTTGCGCCATTCGCAATTTCGCTGCGAACCAGCGAGGTATTTGCAACGGTTTTCTCTCTGATGCCAATTGTGCCCTTCACGGTGCTGATTGACCTGGTGTATCGGCGCAACTTTTTGCAAATCGGGAGGCAGAAGAACCTGGTCTACGCGGTCTCCGCGACGTTCCTGGCGCTGCTTTATTTGAGCCTGGTCCGCCGCGTTGGCATTTGGCTGGAGCCGCTGCTGCCGCCGGAAGCTTCCGCTTCAATCCTCTTGTTCGTGCTGGTGGTTTTCATCGAGCCGCTGCAGCGCGTGCTGGGACGCAGCTTGCGAGAGACGGCGCAGCTGGAGATGGACCGCGTACAGCGATTGATGGCGGAATTCCAGCAGGAAGCGCGACAAGGAAACGTCTTCAGGTTTGCGCGCTTCATTGAAAGAAGGATCAAAGAGCAATTCGAGTTGCGCGAAGTACGGCTGGTATTGGTGGATGAAGAAAATTCCGGGCATGCGGGCCGGAAAACCACGGAGCCTCGAGCGGCTCTGGCGTTCGATCCGCATGAATTCGCTATTGTGCGCGAGGGGAAGAGCGAAGGCGTGCTTCACGCCGAACCGCATGGAGCGAACATCTCGGGAGATACGGCGGCGGCGCTGGAGTTTTTGTGCGAGCAATTGTTGGGGGCGCTGGATTTATGCCGGTTGATTGAAGAGAAGCTGCGGCTGGAAAGGGAACTGGCGGAGCGGGAACGCCTGGCGCTCGTGGGGCAGATGGCGGCAAGCATTTCCCACAACCTGAAGAATCCGCTGGGATCGATGAAGACGATTCTACAAGTGCAGCTGGAGAATCCGGAGCTTCCGGATTCGATTCGCGGCGAAACAAAGATGGTGCTTGATGAAATTGGGCGGCTTTCAACGAAGCTCAATCAGTTGTTGCAATTCAGCCGGCCAGCGGTGCGCGGACGAGACGGCTCTGGGAGTTGCGATGCGGCGGCGGTGGTGGAGGAAGTGACGGGAGTGCTGTCGCACGAGGCGGAACGGCGCGGATTGCAATTACAAATAGAGATTTCCTGGGCGAATGCCAAAGTCGCGATCAGCGCGGAAGCATTGAACGACATCGTCTCGAACCTGGTTGTGAACGCGCTGGAAGCTGCGCCGCGAGGAGGACAGGTGAGCGCCGCCGTGGCGAGAGAGGACGGGAATTTCTGCTTATTGGTGGAAGATGACGGGCCGGGAATTCCACTGGCGCTCAAGGAAAAGATTCTGCAACCTTTTTTTACGACAAAATCGCAGGGAACCGGATTGGGGCTGGCGATTGTGGCGCGGCGCGTGGCGGAGTTTGGCGGAAAAGTGGATTGGGAAAGCCCGGTGAAAGAGGGGCATGGGACGAGGTTCAAGGTGACTCTACCAGTTGAAACAAAGAAGGAATGAACTAACGGCGTAAAGAAGCAAGGAAAATGTCATGAAGACGATACTCATTGTGGATGACGAGCCCGCGGCAAGATACGGCTTGCGGCGGGCGCTGGAATCGAAATATCGAATTGCGGAAGTGGATTCGGCGGAGGCGGCACGCGAGGCGTTGCCGCGCGAGCAACCGGATTTGGTGCTGTTGGACGTGGTATTGCCGGGACAAGACGGATTGTCGTTCTTGAAATGGATGCGCGGGCAGGGGAGCGAAGTGCCGGTGTTGATGGTTTCCGCGTTGGACGCGGCGAAAACGGCGGTGCAGGCGCTGCAGCTCGGAGCGGCCGACTATTTGGTGAAGGGATTTGAACTCGACGAATTGCGGCAGCGCGTAGCGAACCTGCTGAAACTGGCAACACTCGAAAAGGAAAATGATGCGTTGCGCCGCCGCATGGCCACGGAAGGGCAGTTTGGGCAGATGATTGGGCGCTCGGCGGAGATGCGGCGCTCGTTCGAGATGGCGGACCGCGTGGCGCCGACGGACTCGACGGTGCTGATTTTGGGCGAAAGCGGAACGGGAAAAGATTTATTGGCACAGGAAATTCACGCGCGGTCGCCGCGCGCCGGGAAGCCGTACGTTGCGGTGAATTGCGCGGCGCTGCCGGAAACGCTGATCGAGTCGGAATTGTTTGGCTATGAACGCGGAGCGTTCACGGGAGCGGCGCAACAGAAAAAAGGGAAGTTCGAGCTGGCCTCGGGCGGAACGATTTTTTTGGACGAAATCGGGGACATGAATCCAGTGACACAGGCCAAGGTGCTGCGTGTGCTGGAGAACCGCACCATTGAACGGCTGGGCGGGACGCAGTCGATTCCCGTGGATGTGCGGGTGATCAGCGCGACGCACCGCAACCTGGCCGCGGAAATTCGCAATGGCAAATTTCGCGAGGACTTGTTTTACCGGTTGCGCGTGGTGACAGTGGAATTGCCGCCATTGCGCGCGCACAAGGGAGATATCGCGTTGCTGGCCGAGGCTTTTCTGCAAATGCATGGCGCGCGACTGGGGCGGACGGCTCGGTTGAACCGCGAAGCGATGGCGGCCGTCGAGAAATACGATTGGCCAGGCAACGTCCGCGAACTAAAGAATGCGCTGGAGCGCAGCGTGGTGCTTTGCCGCAAGGAAGAAATCGGTGTGGAGGACTTGCCCGCGGAAGTAGCGCACGGAGAAGCGATTTCCATAAAGCACGGCAGCGAAACTCAGGATCACGGAATGGGCGAGCAGGATTTTCGCGAGGCGAAGCGAAAATTTGAAGTGGCGTATTTGATGAAGCAATTGGCCGAGCATCGCTGGAACGTTTCGCGGACGGCGGCGACGATTGGGCTGCACCGGCAGAGTTTGCAGGAAAAGCTGCGCGAGCTGGGAATCCGCCGGCCGGGGCGGGAACCTCTGGAAGAAGAGTAGTTGGTCTTGGTTTTTAGTTGCTGGTAAAGGCAAAGAAGTCAGGTGATCTGACTTTTGATCTGATGGTGATGATCAACAAGCTCACGGTGGCTGGTTACGTGATGGCGGGAGGCGCGAGCACACGATTTGGTTTCGACAAGGCGAGCGCCGAGTTGAATGGGCAGACGATGCTGAAGCGCATGTGCACGGTGCTCAAGGATGTGACAGCGTCAGTAAGCGTGGTGGCTCCTTTTGGGCGTTATGCAGACTCGGGAGAACGTGTTGTGGAAGATCACTGGCCTGGAGAAGGGCCGCTTGGCGGCATCATTACCGCGTTGATGGATGTGCACGCGCGAAATCATCAGCCTACGTGGTGCCTGATTGTTGGCTGCGACATGCCATTTCTTACCAGCGAATGGCTGAAGTACCTAAGCGAGCGCGCATTTGCAAGCAGCGCTGCAGTGGTTACGCCGCAATCCTCTGTTGGCCTCGAACCGCTTTGCTCCTGCTGGCATACCAGCGCGAAGGACCAGTTGCGGTATGCGTTCGAAGACGGTATCCGCAAAGTGACCGAAGCGATGAAACGCGTTAGCATGGAAGTAGTTGACGAGAAGGATTGGGCACGATTTGATAAAAGCGGGCGGCTGTTCTGGAACATGAACACGCCCGCGGAATACGAGGAAGCGCGGCGGATTTTGGACGTGGAAGGACGATGACCGACGTTCTAAAAATCAATCAGGGCGGGCCCACGAAGCTGAAATTTCCGAACGAAGATACCAGCGAGCGGGCGGCGCACGACTACGTCGACCCGCGTTCCGAGAACTTCTTTGAGTTTCGCGACGTGTGCAAGGCCTTCGATGAGCGTCCCGTGCTGGATCACGTCAGCTTCACGGTGAAGCACGGGGAAACCTGCATCATCATGGGGCGAAGCGGGGTGGGGAAGTCCGTCACGCTGAAGCACATCATGGGCTTCTTGAAAGCGGATTCGGGGCGCGTCACTGTGGACGGAGAAGACGTCACCGACTACACCGAAGAGCAATTTGCGGAAGTACGCCGCAAAGTGACGATGGTGTTTCAATCAGGCGCGCTGTTTGATTCGCTGACGGTGCGGGAGAACATTTCGTTTCCGCTGGATGGCCAGCCGGGGCTGACTCCGGAAGACATTGACGAATACGTTCAAAAAATCGCACACCTGCTGGAAGTGGACCACGTGCTTGACAAGCTGCCGAGCGAGCTTTCTACGGGCATGAGGCGCGCGGTAGCTATCGGGCGCGCGTTCGCGCAGAATCCCGAAGCGATTTTATACGATGAGCCGACGACCATGGTGGATCCCATCATGGCGGGACACATGGGCGATTTGATTTTGCGATTAAAGGAAGCATTCCACAAGACTTCCATCATCGTCACGCACGACACTCACCTGGCGAAGAAACTTGCCGATACCGTCGTTTTTCTGCAAGAGGGCCGCGTGACATATTTTGGGCCGTGGGGCGGATTCGAGAATTCCGACGATCCCTTCATTGTAAATTTCCGCAAACAGGATGAGCTGATTCCCGCGCTGGACGTGACTCTGTGAGTCAGGCTGCCAACGGCCCCTCCGATCCCAGCGCTTGCAATCCCATCGGGCAGCTTCGCAAAGAAATGGGATTCTGGGATGTTCTGCTCTTCAATATTGCAACCGTGTTAGGACCGCGTTGGATTGCGGGGGCTGCGCACAACGGTACGTCTTCCATCAGCTTATGGGTCATCGCGGCGGTGTTTTTCTTTGTTCCTTCCGCTTTGGTGATCAATGAGCTGTCTTCGCGGTTTCCGCATGAAGGCGGCCTGTACGTCTGGTCCAAGGAAGCGTTCGGGGATTTTCACGGATTTGTGGCCGGATGGTGCTACTGGATTTATACCGTCTTCTATTTTCCGGGCTTGTTGCTGGCGAGCGCCTCCATGAGCGCGTACGTGATTGGCGAGAGCGGTGCCCGGCTGGAGCACGATCGCGCATTTCTTTTGCTGGTTTCGCTCGGGTTGCTGCTCGTTGCGGTGGTGCTCAACATCATCGGGCTGAACGTAGGGAAATGGCTGCAGAATGCAGGCGGCGCCGGCACGTATTTGCCGCTGCTGATGCTGGTGGGCGTGGCCGGCTTGCTGTGGGTGCGGCACGGTTCGGTGACGCATTTCAGTCTGGGTCATGTTTGGCCCACGTGGAATTGGGACACGGTGAATTTCTGGTCGCAAATTGCATTTGCGTTTACCGGCCTGGAATTGGTTTCGTGCATGAGCGCAGAAGTTCGCGATCCGCAGCGAACGTTGCCTCGCGCGGTGTATGGAGCGGGAGCGTTGATTGCCGCGATGTACATTGTGGGAACGCTGGCAGTGCTGGTGCTTGTACCGGCCGGCGAAGTGTCGGTGACCAGCGGAGTGTTTCACGCGATTACTGCGGGCTCGATCGCGCTGAAAGTTGGTTTCTTTGGGATTCTTGCGGCAGTGCTAGTCACAGTAGGGAACGCCGGAGGAGTGGGCAGCACGGTTGCCGGGATTGCGCGCGTGCCGTTTGTGGTTGGCATTGACCAGTATTTGCCACGCGCTTTTGGGAAAATTCATCCGCACTGGAAGACCCCGTACGTTTCCATCCTCGTGCAGGCAATTATTTCTGGGCTGATTCTGCTGGTGAGCCAGATCAACCAATCAACTCGAGATTCCTATCAACAGTTGGTCGACGCCGCCATCATTCTTTACTTCATCCCTTTCCTATATATGTTTGCTGCGGCGATATGGCTGTCGCGCCGGAGGGACCGGACAGAAAATGACCGGGCAGTGCTCATTCCTGGCGGACTTCCCGGCGTGTGGATCACCAGCGGGGTCGCGTTTTTCATAACTTTGGTTTCCATTGTGTTGTCTGTGTTTCCGCCGGGAGAAAGTTCAAACCGAACTTCCTTCCTCTTTAGAACGCTCTTGTGGGTCGTCGCTGCGCTGGCCGTTGGTCTAACGCTGTACTGGCGCGGCCTAAGGGCGAAGCAGGAGGCGCACTCGGCTTGATTTTCAAAAGCCCTGACGAACAAGCTCTTCGATGGTGAGGGCCGAGCCTGGGCGCGATTTCTCACGTGCTTCAAGATAGTTCTCGATGTATTTTCCGAGGATGTCGGCTTCGAGGTTGACGGCGTCGCCGGGTTTGCGGTCGCGGATGTTGCTGTGGCCGTAGGTGTAAGGAATGATGGCGGCCTCGGCGACGTTTGTCTTGTTGTCCCAGCGCGCGACGGTGAGGCTGATGCCATCAATGCTGATCGAACCTTTCGGGACGATGTAGCACGCGAAGTCTTCCGGGACGCGCACACCGTACGACCAGTTTTCGCCTTCCGGCGTGAGATGCGTTACTTGGCCAACCGTGTCCACGTGACCGAGAACAAAGTGGCCGCCAAATTCCTTGCCCGCGGTGAGCGGCCGTTCGAGATTGACGCGCGAGCCCACGCGAAGGCTGCCATCGCTTGAGCCGAAGGAGGTTTTGCCGAGAGTTTCGCCGGAGAGATCGGCTGAAAAGCGGCCGTTGTGAATTCCCGTGATCGTCAGGCAGCAGCCGTTCACGGCGATGCTGTTCGCGACGGCGAGAGAAGGCCCGAGGGATGGAGCGTGGATGCTGACACGTCCGCCGTCCCGCTGGACGTCGAGGGATTCGATGGTTCCAAGATGCTCGATGATCCCCGTGAACACGTTGCTTGCGCTGCCTCTCCGAATGAGTGTACAGCATTTCGCGACGAAGGCTGAAAGCACTAGACTAAGCCGAGTAACATGCCGCGCCCAGAGGTTTTGCGATGAAAGCCTGCGTTTTGCAAACACCGGCGAAAGTGGAGACGAATCCGCTGGAATTTGCTGAAGTGACGATTCCGGAGCCGGGGGAGGGCGAAGTTCGCGTGCGAGCGCACGCTTGCGGGGTGTGCCGCACGGATTTGCATGTGATTGAGGGCGAATTGCCGCCGCGGAAGTCGCCAGTAATTCCCGGACACCAGGTGGTGGGTGTGGTTGAAAATGCGGGAAAAAATGCAGGGCGATTTGCGGTTGGCGCGCGCGTGGGAATCGCCTGGTTGCATAAAACAGACGGAACTTGCGAATACTGCCGCGCGGGCGCGGAGAATTTATGCAATGCGCCGGAGTTCACCGGTTACACCGTGAACGGCGGGTATGCCGAATACATTGTCGCGCCAGAGAGTTTTGTTTATCCCATTCCAGAAGGATTTCCGGACGAGCAGGCAGCGCCATTGCTTTGCGCGGGTATTATTGGATTTCGTTCGCTACGGCTTTCAGGGATCAAGCCCGGAGGAAGGCTGGGCTTCTATGGCTTTGGGGCTGCTGCGCATGTTGCCATTCAAGTGGCGCGGCATTGGAAAGTCGAAGTGTACGCTGCCACGCGAGATGCGAGGCATCAGAAGCTGGCGCTGGAATTAGGAGCCGCGTGGGCCGGCGGCACGTTTGATGAACCGCCGAAGAAGCTGGACGCGGCCATTGTTTTTGCGCCTGCGGGAGAAATCGTTCCCGCAGCACTCAAGGCCCTGAAGAAGCGTGGCGAGCTGGTGCTCGGCGGAATTCACATGAGCCCGATTCCTTCGTTTCCTTACGATTTGCTGTATCAAGAGCGGATGATTCGCAGCGTGGCGAACAACACACGGCAGGATGGTGAGGATTTTCTTCGCATTGCGGCAGAGATTCCGATTCGGACGCACGTGCAAAGTTTTCCCTTGCGCGACGCGAATCGCGCGCTCAACGCGCTGAAGAATGACGCCATTCCCGGCGCGGCGGTCCTGCGCATATGAGGGATTTGAAGAAGCAGGAGCTGGCCGTCATCGAAGCGGTCGCCAGGCGGTTTTCGCCAACGTGGGGGAAGGAGACTGATCTCCCCGGTGCGTGTATCAAGGTCGATGGGAAACGGGTTGCTGTTGATATCGCAATGCTTAAACGACACACCACTGACAAAGGAGATGGCGCGAAGCCTCGTTTGAGGTTCGATAAGGTTGCGACTAGACTTATGGAACGTTTGCGAGCCAACCTAGGAGAAGCCGTGCCCGACGGGATGACCGTGGTGGTGACCATCACCGCTCCCATCCGTTTGGCATCGAAAACCGCCGCCGTGCTGGAACGCAAAATGCAAACTCTTCTTGGGCGGAGATTGGCAGGGCAAGATGAGAAAGACACGGTTCACGGGAATCATGTCCGGATTCGACTTTTGAGGAACGGATGGAAGCAAACGCCAAAGATGATTGGGTTCGTGCACAATTCCGACACAGATCCACTTCTGCTCTTGAACATGACTCGTGAATTGCTTGAACTACTTAGCGCCGAGACTGGCAGGCAGAGGAGGCGGCTTGTGTCAAAGCGCGCGGATGAGCGATGGCTTGTTGCTACAAGCGCCAGGGGAAGTTCATGCCTAGAGACGTACCGCTACATCTATTCGCAGCTGCGCTTGGTGACCGACTTTAAGAAGATTCTCATGGCGTTTGGCGATGGCCGCGCCGAGGCGTTGACGGAATGAAGCCATTTCAGTTCGAGGAAGAGGCGACTTTGACCGGCGCTTTGAGGCGCTCATCACCCGGAGAGATTTCCGTCAATTTCTCGTAGTAGCGTTTGGCAACCGCATCGTTACCGGAGGCTTCTGCGGCTCGCGCGGCTCCATAGACTGCGTTGAAGCGATTCGGGGCGACCTTGAGAACAGCTTCATATTCGGCGAGAGATTCCTTCGGCTGATTTTTCAGAGAATAGAGTTCCGCCAGCATTTCCCGGGCGGGCGTAACGGCTCCTGGGGTGACCGCGTCCTTGTCCATGCTCTCTTCCAGCTCGACGGCGGAGCGCATCTTGGAAATTGCGTCGGACTTGTTTCCAACTTTTTCGGCCATCCAAGCTGCCACCTCACGGCGCTGCACTTCAATTTGATTTGCCCAATAGGTGTTGTTGAGCTTCGAGGTGGCATCGCGGAGCGCGGCGAGCGTCTGCTCGGCATTGGCGGCTCGTTCGAGATTGCCGGCGCGCGCACTGGCTTCGCCGATGGCCGCCCAAGTGATGGCTCCCGCCCAAGGCACTGCTCCTTTTCTCACATTCAACGCGCTGGCCTGCTGCCAGTTGCCAAGTTCAATCGCGGCACGCGCGGGAATAGCAGCAAGGGCGTAGTCGCCGGTCAGAGTGAGTCCAGAAACTGGCGACAGGGCATTCATTTCGTCCAGCACGGCCATCGCCTGTTTTACGCGGCCGCTTTGCAAGTAGGCGTACTCGAGATAGTCCATGGCATGGAGGCGCTGATCGCGGGCTTCACCGCTTTGCGAAGTAGGTTCGGCCGCGGCGGCTAGCTGCGCCGATTGGATGTTCGAGCTAATGGATTCGTCCCACGAACCGACGCGCGTGAAAAGGTGCGAGGGCATGTGATTGGCGTGGGCGGAAGCGGGCGCGATTTTCGCGTACATGCGCGCGGCGGGAAGGCCCTTTTCTGCAAGAACGGCGTTGTCGTAGCAATGGATGATGTAGTGCGCAATGCCTGGATGGTGGGGATGTTTGAGGAAGAGGGGTTCGAGGGTTTCGCCGCAACGGAGCTGATTTGCGAAGGTCTTGTCCGTTTTGGGCGCAACGATGTAGAACGTAATCGCGTGGAAAATTGCGGCCTCAGTATCGTCGGGGTAAGCGATTTGCAGTTCGCCCATCTTTTTCTCGAAGGCCTGGTCGTAAGAAGGAGCGGTCTTGCCGTCTTCCACATACACGGTGGCCAAGGCATCGATGTAGGCTCTTTCACGAGCCGTGGTGGCGGAATTGGAAGCTGCGAGCTGCTGGGCGTTCTTGAGCGCCAGCCTTCCTGCTGCGGTGTCGCCGTTCTTCCACAACCCGTGATAGTGGGACATGGCGACGCCCCACTGGGCCATGGCGCAAGAAGGATCCTGCCTGGAGATTTCCGTGAATGCTGCTCTTGCTTGTTCGTATTGAAAGGAGTGCAGGAGCGCTACCGCGCGGTTGAAACTTATCGCAACCATCTTCGCGCAGGAAGTTGCGAACTGGACGGAGCCTACTTCTTCGGCGGAGAGTTCGTGGTGGTGTTCCTGGGCGGCCAGAGGCAGGGAGGTAGAGCCAAGCAAAATGGCCAGAAGTATCGGAATGCTGCGCATGAGGTTCACTCCTTCACGGACGCAGAAATGCAAAACCGAGGGAGACGAAAATCTGAAACGAGCTTGACGAAAAGTATGTTCGCGGCGGATGGACAAGTCAATCACGAAAAGCGTCGCGCAGGTAGGCTTCCATAGCGATGTCAGGGCCGAATCCCTGTGTACGGATGTTGCGCAACGGAGGGAGATAGAGGCTGGGAGCCAACGCGAAGGGAACGCGATTATCACCGGCGATTTTGGGCGCGTAGAAGAGAAAAAGCTTGTGAACGACGCCGGCGGCCAGTGCGGCGCCGTTGAGCGTGGGGCCTGCCTCCAGCAAGACGCTGAGGATTTCGCGCCGCCCCAGTTCCGTAAGAACGGCGCGCAAATCGAGGCGGCCCGCTTTTGCTTTGACCTGTACCATTTCAATTCCCGCGTATTGCAATTTTCGCGCCTTGGCTGACTTCAAGGAACCTGCGGTAAAAATTAGAAGATCGTCATCCGCCGTTTTGACGATGCGAGATTTGGGCGGCAAGCGGAGTTTCGAATCGAGCACGACACGCAAGAGCCGCCTGCGGCGCTGCAAGCCGCTACGATCCGTGAGTAGCGGGTCGTCGGCGAGAATCGTGCCGATTCCGGTAAGCAGGGCATCCGACGCATGACGCATGCGGTGAACTTCGAGGCGGGACTCCTCGGACGTGATCCATTCGTGGCCGTCACGTTTGCCGATGCCTCTTGCTCTTTTCTTTCCGGATCGCGGCAAAGCGAGCTGGCCGTCAAGGGTCAGCGCGGACTTCAGCGTGACGAAGGGCTTTTTGGTTCGAATCCAGCAAGCAAACGGTTCGTTGAGCCGACGAGCTTCATCTTCGCCAACGTCCTTGACGACTTCTATGCCGGCCAGGCCCAGCCGCTCGAAGCCGCGGCTGGCGTTGAGCGGGTTCGGATCTTCGATGGCGGCGACGACGCGTTGCACACCGGCGGAAATTATGGCTTCGGTGCATGGACCGGTGCGTCCCGTGCGGCTGCAAGGCTCGAGCGTAACGTAGAGCGTTGAGCCGCGCCCCCGTTCCTTCGCCGATTTCAGCGCCACGATTTCCGCATGGTCGCGCCAGTCGTATTGGTGAAAGCCTTCGCCGATGATCTGGCCGTTGTTGACGATGACGCATCCCACGGTGGGATTCGGGCTGGCCAAGCCTACGCCTTCGCGCGCGAGGGCCAGCGCGTGCTCCATGAAGCGAATGTCGTGTTCGTTCACGATTTAGTCGAAAAGGGAATTCGCGTACGCTTCGGCATTGAAGGGAACCAAATCGTTGATCTGTTCGCCGGTGCCAACAAAGCGAATCGGCAAGCCCAGCTCGCGCGAAATGGCGACGACGATGCCGCCTTTGGCCGTGCCGTCGAGCTTGGTGAGGATAATCCCCGTAACACCGACGACCGAGGTGAATTCGCGTGCTTGCGCCAAACCGTTTTGCCCTGTGGTTGCATCAAGGACAAGCAGAACGTCGTGCGGCGCGCCCGGAATCACTTTTGCGGCGGTGCGTTTCATTTTTTCGAGTTCGGCCATTAAGTTGGATTTGGTGTGCAGGCGCCCCGCGGTGTCCACGATGACGACATCGGCTGCGCGGGCCTTGGCGGCGGCCATGGCATCGTAAACCACGGCGGCCGGGTCGGCGCCGGATTTTTGCTTGACCACCTCGACGCCGTTGCGCTGCGCCCAGATTTCGAGTTGCTCGATGGCGGCGGCGCGAAACGTGTCCGCGGCGCAAAGCACGACGCTGCGATTCTCTTGCCGCAGGCGGTTTGCCAATTTGCCGATGCTCGTGGTTTTGCCGGCGCCGTTCACGCCGACGATGAAAATGACGCGCGTCCCCGCGCCGTTCGAAGAAGCGGAAATGCCGCTCGCGCCGGCAGCGTCCTGTTTTGCTGATGCATTCAGGATGCGCAGGATGTGCGATTTGATTTCGCGCTTGAGTTGAGCGGCGTCCGAAAGGGCGTCGCGATCCAACTTTTCGCGGACGGCGTCGAGAATCTCGCGTGTGGGTTTTACTCCAAGGTCTGTCGAGAGCAGCGCGGTCTCCAGATTCTTGAGGATCGAGGGATCGATCTTGCGTTCGCCGAGAATAATCGTGTCAACCGTTTCGGAGAGCGCCGCCTTCGTCTTGCTGACGGACTTCTTCAGCTTCTCAAGAAACGTTGGTTCCGGCTCGTTTTTGCCAAACAGGGAGATCATACGGTCGCGCGCTATTCATTCCACGCAACCTCAGATTGTAACAGATACACTTTCCGGCGCTCCGGGCGGGCGTATTTGAGCAGCACGAAAAGGATGGGTGGCCGCTATACGTGGACTTCGACGGCGCTGAGGCGCAGTTTGCCGTGCTGCACGGCAGATTCGAGCGCAGTCACGACAATGGGATCGAACTTTGAGCCGGCCAGAGTGCGAATGCGTTCCATGGCAAAGTCCAAATCCATGGCCGTCTGGTAAGGGCGGTTGGTGGTCATGGCGTCGAGCGTATCCGCCACGCCAATGATGCGCGCCATCAGGGGGATCTGCGGTCCCGACAATCCATACGGGTAGCCCCGGCCATCGATATGCTCGTGGTGCAGTTCGATGCCCGGCAGCACTTCCTTCAGTTGCGAAACGGGGCGCATGATGTTCGCGCCTTTGACGGTGTGCTGCTTCATCAAGCCGAACTCTTCGGGCGTAAGCGCCCCCGGCTTTTTCAGCACGCGATCCTCGACGCCGATTTTTCCCACGTCGTGCAGCAGCGCGGAAATGCGCAGCTTGTCTAACTCTTCGGTGGAGAGCCCAAGTTCCTGCCCGATCAGTGTGGAATATTTCGCGACGCGCCCGGAGTGACCGCGCGTGTACGGATCCTTTTCGTCGATGGCCGCGGCGAGCATGCGAATCGAGCCGATAAACAGTTCACGGTTCTCTTCCGCCGCTTCTTTCAACTTCTCGATGAATTCCTCGATGTCGCCGGCCATCTTGTTGAAATTCTCGGCGAGCTCGCTGATTTCCAGCGCTCCTCGCGCTACGGACCGTTGATGAAATTCGCCGCGGCTGATGGCGCGCGTTGATGCGGCAAGCCCGCGGATGGGCCCGCTGATGCCCACAGCGAAGAAATATCCGACGACGATGGCGGCAAGCACCACGATCGCGGCAAACAACAAGGCTTGCCGGTTCAGGTCATCCACACCGGTGTCGCTTTCCGCTGCGTCCAGGCGGCGCTCTGCGATCACGGCCCAGTTGAGTTCGGGAAACGTGCTGTACGTTCCGATCATTTCGACGGAGCGTTTCTTGACGGTTTCGGAGAACCGCATCGTCTCGGTATTGCGAAGGTCCTGTGGGAGCGCTCGCACCTGTTCGACCAGGGGGTTGCCGCGCGCATCCGCGCCGGGAACGAAATTCTTTGTGTCATGATGCGCCACGATGTGGCCGTTGTGGTCCACGATAAAAACGGAGCGGCCACGCACACTGGCGTCCTGTAACCGGTGAAGGATGGAGTCCAGCGAGACCACCGCTGCAAGCATGCCCGTGAAATTGTCATTGGCATCCTTCAGGGGAACCGCCACCACAAACGCCGGCCGGTTATCCGGCACCAGCGCCAGCGGATCGCTGCGAAACTTGGTGACCTGGAGTTGTTGCGACTGCAGGCAAGTGACAAACGCTCGCTGCAGCGCCTTTGCCACGAAGGGATCCTGTTCGGCCTGGAAATTTCCTTGCGACGCTTTTGTCCCTCGACCGGATTTGCCCACAGCCGTCAGGTAAAGGAACGTGCTCGGATTGCTTTCGACGAAGTTCTGGAGCAAGTGCGTCACTTTGGGTTCCGCGGCGGGATCCTCCACGTCTTTGATGACGTCCGTGAGATCCATAATCTGCCGCTCGCTCATCAGCTGCTCGGTCAGGTTAGATTCAAAGTGCTGGATTTCTTGCGCCAGGGAACGCACCAGGTCCGCCTGCTGCAAGCGCTCGGTATCCACCAATTTGTCCTGGCTGAGCTGCAGGACGAGCCGGTGATACAGGCCGAGGGGCAGCACGCTGACCATCAAAAGCGCGCCCAAGACAAGCCAAAGAATGCGCACCTGCCCTGCGCGCAGGCGTTTCCAGAGGCCCCAAAAGGATTGAGCGGTGGGCGGCATCTAACTCTAAATTTTAGGGTGAGACGGCGGTCACGGGGGGACAAGTAAGCCAGGGCGTCTCGCAACTGCAACTAGGACTTTAGTACTAAGGGAAAAAATTGGGCTGGTAAACAGGCGTTTTTTGTCGACGCCTTCTGCGACCATGCGCATTTCTGCGAGGACTTCCAGGAGCCTGCGGCCTTTGCCAAGTTCCATTCCAACGTGGCGGTTGCGGCTGAGCGCCCCGGTGCACGTCAAGACCAAATCGCCCAGACCCGCCAGTCCGCTTAGGGTTTCCGGGCGCGCTCCGAGCGCCGCCGCGAGGCGCATCATTTCCGCGAGGCCGCGCGTGATTAACGCCGCCAACGGATTCGAACCAAGGCCCAGCCCCCGGCATGCTCCTGCTGCGATGGCTATCACGTTTTTCATCGCACCGGCGAGTTCCACGCCCAGCACGTCGTCATTGGTATACAAGCGGAAGGTTGGTCCGGAAAGTTCTTCCTGCAACAGAGCCGAGAGGGATGGATCCTGCGCCGCCAGAACTACCGCGGTTGGCTCGCCGCGCGCAGCTTCCGCGGCAAACGACGGGCCGGAAAGAACGGCGATGCGCCGAGACGGCTCCGCGGCGCCCGCTTTTGCAAGAACCTGAGCGAGGACCAGGCTCATGCGCAAGTGCGTTTCAGGTTCGAGCCCTTTCGTGGCGCTTACAAAGACCATCTCTTTGGTGATAGATGGCAGAGCTTGTGCGTAAACCGCACGAGCGTGGACGGAAGGCATCGCGCCAATAACGATTTGGGCGCTGGCAATCGCTTTCGCCATATCGTGAGTCGCGCGAATGCCGTCGAGCAACCGGACACCCTTCAGATACACGGTGTTTTCGCGCTGACGCTGCAACGTTTCCGCAAGTTCCGCGTTGCGCGCCCAGAGAGAAATCTCGTGCGGTTTCCGCGCACGGGACAACACGACCGACAGCGCCGTTCCCCAGCTTCCCGCACCAAGAATGGCGATTCGCGTCATTCCGTGTCCTTGTTTTTGGAGAAAGAAAACTTTGGCTCCACGCCTTCAATCACGCGCTGCAAATTTCCTCGGTGCTTGTAAACGATCAGCAGCGCTGCGGCCACGGTCCCGAATGTAACCGACATGGGCGGAGCGTGATGAGGGGCCCAGAGTAAGTAAATCAGCAGCGGCATGGCCGCCGCGGCGGAAACCGAGCCGAGCGAAACGTAGCGCCAAAAGATAACCACGAGCAGAAACAGAAGGAGCGCCCCGAGGCAGGCGAGCGGAGATAAAACCAGAAATATTCCCGTGGCCGTCGCGACGCCCTTGCCCCCTTTGAACTTCAGCCAAACGGGGAAGCAGTGCCCCGCCAGCGCCGCGAATGCGGCTATCATCATCCATGTGGCGCTGTCGTTCGAAAGTTTTTCCGCAAGGAAGACCGCGCCCGCACCCTTGGTTGCGTCGAGCACCAGGGTAAGAACGCCCGCCAGCCATCCAGCAGCGCGCGCGACATTGGTGGCGCCGATGTTTCCGCTGCCCGCCTTTCGGACGTCGCCGCGCCCGAATGCCTTTGTCAAAAGCAGTCCAAACGGAATCGAGCCAAGGAAGTAGGCGGCGATTGCGATCACAAGAAGAGTCATCGAGATGCGCGACGGAATCAAGCGATGTTATTCCACGTTTGGAGCGAACGGGAAAGTTGCGATGGTAGTGTACTCCGCCCCGCCAGGTTTCAGCTTGCTTTGAATCAAGTGAAACTCGTTCGTGCGTAGCGAGCCAAACTCACGCTGTCGATGGTCTGCGATGAGCTTGCGCAGCGCTTCGGGCAGGCGCGGGCGTTCGAACCGCGCCAGCGTCAGATGAGGAGAAAACTCCCGTTTCTCGCGTGGAATTCCGAGCTTCTCCATCGTTCCTTCGATATCCCCGGCCAGCGTCTTCAAGTTCGGCGTAGCCTCCATGCCAGCCCAAAAAACTCTTGGGTGCTTTTCATTGGGGAAGAATCCCAAGCCTCGAAATTCCAGAGCCACGGTTTTGTCTGAACGAATCATCGCGAGCGCGCTGCGAACCGCATCAAGCTTACCCTCAGCGACCTCTCCCAGGAATTTCAACGTGACGTGAAGGTTTTCCGCGCGCACCCAGCGTGGCTCCTTGGTGACAGATCGAAACGAATTCAGCAAGGTTGCGAGATTTTGGCGTACCGCGGAAGGAATTTCCAGCGCGACGAAGAGGCGCACCGTTTAGGACCTCTTTGCGCCTTCTGTCGGCGGTTCTCCGCCGTTGTAGAGAAAATGCAGACGCACCATGTCCAGCGCGAGCTGCGACGCGTGCCAGCGAACGGCTTCGCGGTCCCCGGGAAAGCGCACGCCGCGCTCTTTCACTCCGCCAGCGTGCGACAGGGCAATATGTACCGTGCCAACCGGTTTTTCTTCGCTGCCGCCGCCGGGCCCGGCAATTCCCGTGATGCCCACGCCGAGTGTGCTCCCCACGCTGCGCCGGATGCCGTCGGCCAGCGCTTTCGCAACTTCGCTGCTCACCGCGCCTTTCGATTGAATCAGTTCTGCCGGTACACTCGCCCACGAGGTTTTTAAATCGTTGCTGTAGCAAACCACGCCGCCCAGAAAATACGACGAGCTGCCCGCAATGCTGGTCAGACGCTCGGCCAGCAAGCCTCCAGTGCAGCTTTCCGCGGCAGAGATCGTCGCCTGATTCGTCCTGAGCAGTTGGGCAATCACTTCTTCCATCGAGGAGCCGTCTTTCGAGTAAATCCGGTCCGTCAACGCGAGCTCGAAACTTTGCACGATTTCATCAAGCGTTTGTTGCGCCTGCATGGCGTCGTCGGTCCACGTGCGCAGGTGAATCTGTATTTCGCCTGGCGCTGCAAGGATCGTTGTGTGCACACCGGGGTAGCGCGTATAAATCGGCTTGATGCGCTGCTCCAGTGCGGACTCTCCCATTCCCGCAACGCGCAATTCGCGGTGAAACATGCGCACGCCCGAGCGGCGCTTCTCCAGCCGCGGCAGCACCTGCTCCTGATACATCGGCTTAAGCTCGCGAGGCGGTCCCGGCAGCAGCGCAACGCAGCGCCCCTTGTCTTCGAGCCACAACCCCGGCGCCGAGCCGCGGGGATTGTCCAGCACTTCCGCGCCTTCCGGCACCATGGCTTGCCGCACGTTCACCCCAGGCATTTCCCGGCCCAATTGCCGGAAGCGCCCTTCGATGTATTTGAGGATGGCTTCATTCAGGATGAGTTTCCGGTGGAGCAGTTCCGCGACGGTTTCACGGGTCAAATCGTCTTCGGTGGGCCCAAGTCCGCCGCTCGCAAGAATCAAAGGCACGCGTTCGAGCGCATCGCGGAACGCTTCCGCCAGCAATTCGCGGTTGTCGCCCACAATCGTCTTGCGAACGACCTCGATGCCGAGCTTGTTGAGTTCTTCGGTGAGAAACAGCGAGTTGGTGTCCAGGCGGTCCGGAGTCAGTAGTTCCGAACCAACAGCTATGATCTCGGCTTTCATCAGCTCAATGATCCAACGAGCGGCAGGCCGCGCACGTCCCAATCCAGCGTGAAAAGCGCGCCGCTGGTGGCCAGAATCGCGCGGCCGGAGGACTGCAGCGCCAGGCCCACCAAGCCCGAACCGCTCAGCGCAATGTCAGCGTGGCCCTGCGTGTCGACACGCACGATACCTCTCCAGCCCCGGTACGAAGCAGCCACAAACAAATTGCCGTCGCGGTCAAACGCTAGTCCTTGAGGCCGGCCCAGTCCGCGGAAGAATACGCTGACTTCGCCGCCAGGTGTGATGCGGTAGACGCGATCGAAGCTGGAAGTGGTCGGACCCGCCACGTATAGATCGCCGTTGGGATGAAACGCCAGGTGATAGGCCGCCACGGACGGCTCGAGCGTCGCAAAGACAAAAATCTCGCGCGACGGGCTGATCTTAAAAATCGTTCCGCTGCGGTCCCCAATGTACAAATTGCCTACACTATCAAAAGCGATGCCCGTGGCGATGCCCATGCCTTCAATCCACGGCTCGGACCGGCCGTCGGAGGTGACGCGGTGGATCGTTCCGTCATTCCGGCACGAAACGAAAAGATTTCCTTCGCGGTCGAGCGCCAATCCCGTGGGATTCACCAGCGAAGTCAGAAAAGGCTTCACGTCGTAGTTCGCCGTGATTTTGTACAGCGAAACGGGAACACGCTGGCCGCGCGGACCTGAGAACGTCACGTAAATGTTTCCCTCGTGATCCACCGCGGGATTCGCTACAGGATTCAGATTGTCTGCGATTTGTATGCCGATGTGGACGGGATGCGGGGAGCTCTCGTGGCCGTCGGATGCCACTCGCACGGTTCCGCCGCTGGCCCCTTCCGGAACTCGCGCGATCAAACGGCTTTCGCTGGCCAGCGCCAGGCTGGCTTCCGCTTCTCCAAAGCGAACCACCGGCCGTGCCTGCGCGCGCGAAACGAATCCGCGCCCGTGAATGGTCATCTCCCCGCCGGGGATGGCTGCCGCAGGCGCAACTCTCTCAATGTGCGGAATGCCGTTCTTTTCAGCCGAGGAACTGAAGCCGAATTTCATACCCAGCCAATGTGAAACGTCAGGAGGCCGAAATGCAACGCCACACGCAACAGGATGGCCGCGAACACTCCCGCCATCCAGTCATCCGCCATGATGCCCCAGCCGCCGCGCAATTTCTCGAGACGGTGAATGGGCCACGGCTTCAAGATATCGAATACTCGAAAAAGTATAAAACCCAAAAGCAGGTATTTCCAGTTGGCGAGGCTCAACGCGAAAAAGATGGTGTATTGGGAAAAGTCAAAATGGGTCATCAAGTGCGGCAGGGCGATGGGGATCAGTGGCAGCAGCAGGGCCAGGTGCTGGCCGGCCACTTCGTCAATGACCACGTGCTGGGGGTCCTCGACGCACGCGTAGGAAGCCACGCGCGACGCGCTCCAAACTCCAAGAGCCGATAACAAAAGGAAGAGCACGCCGGTAATCAACAGCGGAAAGGCGAGCATCGAGTTGTGAACGCTGGTTCCGGGCGTGCCGAACAAGTTTTCCCTTAGAATCGTGTCTGCCAGTGGATGCAACGAAAATAAATCGCGAATGGACCGCGGATGCAAAAAGAATATGGCCGAAAGAAAAGCAGTGGCGACGCCGGCCAGCGATCCAAGCGTACCCGGCGCTTTGCGAATGTAGCCAATCCCGAACACCGTCGCGACCGCTAGCGCCAGTCGCGGCCTTTCGCGGGAATTATCCAATGCGCGCCCAGGGCTAGGATTCGTGGTCATCGGGTTTGTCGAGATCGAGCAGAATCGTCTTGCGCTCGCCTTCCACGGGTTCCTCTTCGTCGAAAATTGGATCGGAGACCACGTACTTCTCGCTGGCCCAGCAGCCCAGGTCCTGCATCCGGCAGCGCTCGCTGCAAAACGGGAAGTCCTTGTGCACTTCCGAGTCAGTCTCGGCTTTGCAAATCGGGCATCTATGCTTCATGTTGAAATTCTTCTCTGCGTTCTCTGTGTCCTCTGCGTTGAGGAATCCCAAAGCGCCCGGGCCGGGAAATAGGCTCGCAGAGAATGGCTCCTCGACCGAAAGTATAGCCTACCCGAGCACGCGCAGCGGCGCACCGGTAGCAATTCTGTGAAGCTTCTCCGCAGGCGGAACTGGCGCCGTAACATGTACGCTTGCGTCCGTTTTTCTCGCCGGCCGCGGCAGAATCTCCACCACGTGCCCAATCAAGTCGTACGCATCAGACTTCGTGATTTTCACGCGTACCATGTCCCCTTGTTCTGCGATTTCTCCACTCGTCAACTCGATATCCGTCAGGTAGAGCTTCCCATCAATCTCCGGCGCCATGCCTTCCAGGCGGGCCTCCCACACCAACGGGTTGTCTTTCGAGGGACCTTCCACCAGCGCAACATAAGTCTCCCTCTTTACCGCGCGATATTTCGCGCGCAGGTTTTCCCGCGAAACCTTCTTCTGGATAGCCATCAGGCGCTTTCGCCGGTCAGTGATCGTTTCCGCATCCACTTTTTCACTCAGCGAATAACTCCCGGCGTTGTCCACATCCGAGTATTCAAACACGCCCATCCAATCGAGCTTCGCGGTCCTCACGAAATCGCACAGCTCCTTGAAATCTTGTTCCGTTTCGCCCGGAAATCCCACGATGAACGACGTGCGCAGCGACACGCCTGGAATGGTCTTCCGCATGCGCTCGAGCAGGTGCAGGAACGCGTCGCCGTTCGAGCCGCGCTTCATGCGTGCCAAGACGTTCCGGCTGGCATGCTGCAACGGCATGTCAAAGTACTTTGCCAGCCGCGGATGCGCCGCGATAGTGTCCAGCAATTTCTGCGTCACGCGGTTTGGATAGGCATAGAGGAACCGCACCCACAGCAAGTCTTCGATTTGTCCGAGCTTCGCGAGCAATTGCGCCAGCCCGTCGCGCAGGCCCAAATCCTCTCCGTAAGAAGTCGTGTCCTGGCCGATAAGCGTGATTTCCCGCGCGCCGGCTGCGGCAAGATTTTCCGCTTCGCGCACGACCGATTCAAATCGCCGGCTGCGGAATTTCCCGCGCAGTTCGGGAATGATGCAAAACGTGCAGGGATGGTCGCAGCCTTCCGCAATCTTGATGTACGCGGCGTGTTTTGGCGTCGTCACGGTGCGGGGTGTGAACTCGTGATACAAAAACGTTGGAGGTTGCGCCGGCAATACACGCAGGTCGCCATGCACGGCTTCCAGAATGCGCTCGACTTCGCCGGTTCCCACCACCGCATCCACTTCCGGCACTTGCTCCAGAATCTGTTCGCGATACCGCTCCACAAGGCAGCCGGCCACAATCAATTTTTTCGCCGCCCCGAATTTCTTGTACTCCGCCATTTCCAGGATGGCGTCCACGGATTCTTTCTGCGCCGCCTCGATGAAGCTGCAGGTGTTGACAACGAGCACTTCCGCCTCATCGGCGCGGGGCGTGAGCTCATAGCCATCACGCGTAAGAATGCCCATCATCACCTCGCTGTCCACGAGGTTCTTCGGGCATCCCAGGCTCACAAATCCAACTTTCGTCATAGGAATGGAAATCGTTCCTTAAGGCAATTCTTCATTCTAGCATGCGCGTGCGTTCGAACCTGAATTTGAAGTTGACTAGCTAAGGGGTGCGTTGATTTTCGACGGGCTTGAGATATTCTTTAGATATGAATCGCCACGCGATAATAGGACCTCGCGCATCGGTGGGTAGCACCAGCCGTGCAGGGGGTCTTATAAGCCCTGGGAAACGCTAGATTAGCGTGCCGGGAGGGGGCGGCACCCTCACCCACCACCAATCTCAAAGCCAAAACACAGTGCAGGCTGAAGTCTGTGCTACGGCAACCTGGTTCGAACGAACTTTACCGCGCAGGTTTTGTCCACGAACGCAATAGTGCGCGAACTTGTTCGAGCAATTGACCAAGGCGCGTCGTGTTGCATGGCGCGCCGCCAAAGCGGGCGTGCACGTAAAGTTGCGTAAACTCTTGCACCGCCGGAGCAAGTTGCGGTGAATCCATGGCCGCGGCAAATTCCAAGGGCGTTTGCGTCTCGGCCCGCGGCAAGCCACGCCGCGCCAACACCCGCAGCAATTCCGCATACAGCCGCGAAGCAAGCTGAGGGTCGGAGCGT
Organism: Acidobacteriota bacterium; assembly: GCA_003224105.1. GTDB lineage: Bacteria > Acidobacteriota > Terriglobia > Acidiferrales > UBA7541 > Acidiferrum. Next base: position 28,420 of record QHYL01000422.1, read on the forward strand.
CCCGGCTTGGCCGCGCGAATTCGCAGAAACAGTCGCATCCGCCGAATCACTTCCGCAGGCACGTTGTAGCGCAGCGCCAGAAGCAACAACACGAGCACAACCGGAAGCAAATATCCCAGCGAGCCGTGTTCCAGCTGCCAGGACTTCAGCCATCGCTTGGCGTCTTGTTGTTTCCGGTCAAACCAGGCTCGGGCCGATTCTCCCCAATTCTTCGAACCGCGTTGCAGGTTTTGCGCCAAGGTCACCTGATGCGCGAAGTCGTAGCCAATCACCCACTCATTCCAGGTCATCTGCATCCAGTCGATGTAAAACCCAAGCCGCGTCAAAAAGCCGTTCCCGCCCGCGCCGCTGGACGGCGTGGGATCGAAGACCTGCCAGCCATTTCCGGGGAAGTACACCTCCACCCAGCTATGCGCGTCGCTCGCGCGCACGATGTAGTCGCCGCCCAGGTCGTTGTACTCTCCGGGGAGAAACCCGTTTACTTCGCGCGAGGGAATGCCCAGCGTTCGAAGCATGATGGCCATGGCCGAAGCGAAATATTCACAATGTCCCGCGCGCGTTTCGAACAGGAAGTGCGCCAGCGGATCCTGCCCCGGCTTCCCGCTGAGATTCAACGTGTAGGCGAAGCGCGTGCGCAAATACGTTTCGATACGCTGAGCCTTGTCGAACGGTGTTTGCGCGTTTTTCGTGATTTCTCGCGCTAGATCTGGAATGCGCCGGTCGAGCTCTGCGGGAAGCTGCAAGTAAGTCGAGGTAATGTCACTTGAGTAGTCGGCTCCCGCGGTTCGGAGTCTCCCGGCATCGCGCGGCGGCAAGCGCGAATTACCTGCGTAGCGGACCGCGGCGAAGTTACCGAAGGGGACTTTCAGCGTCCCGGTCTCGTCGGTAAGAAGGTAATTGCGTTGCATCGCAGCAAACGAATTTGTCGCTCCGCCGCTGAAGTTCCCCTGCACGGCTAAGACTCTTCCCGGGACAAAAATCGCGTTGGTGGCCACCGGCTCGAGATACACCGTGTAATTGACGGTCTGCCCCGAAATGTTTTCCTTCTGGGCTGGTTCCGGCGTATGAATCCAGCCATCCGCTTTCGTTCCAAGCCTCCGGGGATTTATCACGTTCGAGCTCCAACGCTTTCCATCGAAGGTCGTTAGAGCAATGCCCCTCCATCGCAGCCATTCGTATCCAATCGGCTTTCCCGTTTCCACGCGCATCACCACTGCGGAGCTTTTCTTGATCTCTCCGATCTGGCCCAGTTCGACATCTTCGGTGAAACCGGTCATGAGCGTGGGGCTGAAGCTGACGCGTCCCAAATAGCCGGCGCTGAATCGCGGGAAGAAAAAGAAGAACATCCCCCCCAGAAGGATGGTGCCTAAGGCCACACTCAGAGAGGCAAAGCTGAGCGAGCGATTGAGTTTGCGCTCCGTTTCCGGGTGTGCGGGGACCGGGGAGATGGTTCCGGCGGCCCCGCGCCGTAATTCCAATCCGATGAATGTGGAAACTCCAGACAGGAGGAAAAGGAAAAACAGGGTCAAGAACAGCGTGTCTACGGTCAGGATGGCCGCTGCCAGAATTGCCGCAAACGCCAGCATGCTCAAGAAGTGCGCGTCGCGGTCCGTAGAAGCGCTGTAAAACCGGACTAGCATAGCCACAATGAGAAAATGCACTACCGCCAGAAGCAGGGCAAAGAGCGGCGGATTTGATGAGCCGCCAACAAAAAACCGCGACAGAAACAGCGCGTCCACCGGGAAGAACAAGAGATACACCAGCAGGCACCAGGTTGCGGCGCGAGGAGCAAGTTCCACTGGGCGTCCATGCCACCAGCGATAGCCTTTCTGCAGCGCCGCGAGCGGGGCAATCAATGAGGTGAATAAATCCAGTTTTCCGGTGCTCGCCAGCGTCAGGATCGAAGTAAGAACCAGCAGGGAAAGGGACGCGCGGAAATATTTTTCGGCGGGCAATGCCGGGGCAGGCTGAGTTGTCGCGGTTGTGGCCATGGGAATTTCATATCGTAACATCGGCGATCTCCGCTATGCGGCGGCCTTTGAGGAAACCACCGAAAGAATAAACGCTCGGGCGCTATTGGGCGGACGAAGTCGCCGCAAGTGCCGCGCGGGCCACTTTTCGTGTGAGGTTGGAAACCGGCAGAACCGTAATTTCGCTTAGTGGAACTTGTTCTGCCCCTTTGATGCGCGGGAGTTTTTTCACGCTGATGCGAAACGGCTCCACGGTAACTTCGCGGTAGGTTACCGTATGCCGAACTTTTTCCGCCGCCACGAAGCGAAAGCTGCTATTCCGGTCACGAACCTGTAGCTTTCGCAAATGGCCGCGCAATTTCGCGACGGCGTCCCCGTTCACGGATACCGTCGGAAAATGCCATAAATTGGAAGCGAGCGTCGGAACGTGATCGGCGGGCGATTGCACGTTTCGTTTTTCAGGCGGAGAGAGCAGCAGCGTCCGACCGCGTTCGTCCGCAAAGACAGCCGCAGCCAGCCGGATCTCCACGGTTGCGCGTTTTTTGCGCTTCTCCGGTAGAAGATCCGCGATGCCCAGTTTGCGGCCTTCACAAAACTGCGTTACGGGACAGAGCAGGCACTGCGGAGATTTTGGCGAGCAAAGAGTGGCGCCGAGTTCCATCATCGCCTGGTTCCAATCCCCGGGCGATTTGGGCTCAAGGTAAGCATCCGCGCATTTCAGCAACTCCTGCCAGCGCGGCGATTCGCGCAAATCTCCGCGAACCGCTCCCAGGCGCGCCAGAACGCGGGCAACGTTGCCGTCCAGCACTGCCTGTTTTTGGCCGAAAGCAATGCTGAGAATGGCTGCCGCGGTGTAATTCCCGATTCCCGGCAACGCCAGCACGTCTCCCAGGCGCGACGGAAACTTGCCTCCATGCTCAGCGACAATCTGTTGCGCTGCCTTATGCAGATTTCTCGCGCGGCTGTAATAACCCAGCCCGGACCAGAAACGCAGCACTTCTTCCTCGGGTGCGGCAGCTAACGCGTGAAGACTCGGAAAGCGTTCGAGAAAACGTTCGTAATAGGGGATCACCGCCGCGACTCGCGTTTGCTGCAGCATGATTTCGGAAAGCCACACGCAATACGCGTCGCGCGTGCGCCGCCAGGGCAGGTCGCGTTGGGATTGCCGAAACCAGGAAAGCAATTGTTTGCGGAATGCGGCGAGTTCTCTTCCTTTTAGCATAGTGCGTCGCGATTCTCGCACAAGTAGACAGGTTATTCGAGAAGCGCCCCCAAACTGCGATTGGTTTCTCAGTCGAGGAAGACGATGTAAGAGGTGCTCCACACCGCGTGAGGAAAAAAACCGCGGGGCTGGCTGGTTACGATGATTTTGAAGATTTCCGGATTCGAAGCGAGCTCGCTGATAAGCCTTTGCTCTGAATCGATGGGCAGCGGCTGCACGGCGGCAAGATGACCGAGGATTGCAAAAATATTTCTTTCGGCGGGAGCCAGAGGCACATCGAAGCCGACACTGCGGAATTGCACCATGGAATTCGCCTGGTAGAAGTGCCACGCAATATTGGCGCATAGGGCGACCGCCCTCTCGAAGCGCTCGCTGATGGGCGGTTGTGTTGATGCCGAATTTGCCGCGGATGGCTCAACCGCTGCGGAGTGAGGATCAAGCACCAGCAACACGCGAGAGTCTTCCTCGCGCGTAAATTCCCGGACCATGAGCGAACCGGAACGCGCCGTCGCTTTCCAGTGGACCAGCCGCGCGCTGTCCGTGTGGACATAGTCGCGCAGCGCATATAAATCCTGGCCCCGCCCCTTGGTGATGCTTTCGAGCGC